>CAYSNV010000089.1:0-4803 GCA_964432545.1 uncultured Candidatus Bathyarchaeia archaeon
CAGCCCGATCCCAACCTCATCGAGGGTGATATGTTCGCCCCGAAATCCCGTCGGCAATCTCTCCACGATCTCGACCCCTAGAGCCTTCACGCGTTCCAGCCGGTTGTAGAGGCTAAACGCCGCCTCCTCGCTCATGAACACCTTGAAACCTTTCGCCACGTGTTCCCTCAGCCGTGATGTGAGGCCACCTCCACCGATGGTGCACCCGTCCAAATAGAGATCCTTTGCAATCTCGCTGACCTGCTGCGCGTAGAGAAGGGTGGGGCTGGGTAGCACCATCTTGACACAGTTTTCCAGGGTCTTCTCTGAATCGTAAAGTAACACGTCTTTTGTCCCTGCGCCGACGTCCACGCCGAGAATCTTCACCTTGCTCACCCAGCTATTCGGGTCCACTGTCTTGAGAGAAATGTGTGTCTGCTAGCTGTCAGGTGATTATGCCTGCAAATGCTGGATTGTGGAGATGTCTTTGCGTCCTGTTGGGCTAAATAAAGGGCTGTTTCAGGGTTTGATCATCACTTTGAGGGCGTCCTTGCCCTCTTCAGCGTACCGTATCGCCTTCAACGTTTCGGTCAAAGGAAATGTGTGCGTGATTAGCTTGTGAACGTTCAACTTGCCTTGCTCTATGAGCCTGAGGGCCGCTGTGGTCTCTATCTCGCTTGTGGAGTAGCTGGGGACGATGGCTACCTCGTGTATGAACAGCTTGCTCAGATCGGTGGAGAGGATGTCGCCTTTGGGCGGGGCTCCAAACTGGAGGACCCGCCCCCCCTTTCTCGCGCAGTCTATCCCCTTCGCGGTCACCTTCGCGCTTCCCACCGCAACGACCACGAGGTCGACGCCCCTGCCCTCGGTGATCTCGAGCACTCTCTCCCGCACATCCTCCTCCTTGGGGTTCACCAGATGGTCAGCGCCGAACTTTTTTGCCGCCTTCAGCCGGTAGTCAACTGGCTCGCTCACAGTGACGGTGCGGGGGCTTCGCAGCCGCAGGAGGTCCACCATGATCAGTCCTATGGGGCCTGCACCGATTACAAGCACGTCATCCCCGAATTCAAGCTGGGTCTTGCTGAGGCCTCGGATGCAGCAGCCGACGGGTTCAACCAGTGTGCCCGTCTCAAAGCTCACGTTGTCAGGGAGCTTCAGCACCGCACCGCGTCTCACATTAGGATCGGGGACTCTGAAGTACTCGGCAAGTCCGCAGGGGTCGAGGTTCGTTCTGATGAACTCCTCGCACATGGTGAGGTCGCCGCGTCTGCAGTAGTGGCATGTGTGGCAGGGGACGTGGTGGTGCACAAAGGCCCTGTCACCCGCTTGAATACTGGTGACGTCTTTTCCTGTTTCAATTACCTTACCGGCCACTTCGTGACCTAGTTTGGGGGGAGTTATGAACTTGCCCTGTATCTTTTCGATGTCGGTTCCGCAGACGCCGCATGCCTTCATCTCCACCAGGACTTCTCCTGCGCCTATCCGGGGGACCGGCACATCATCTATCCTCACGTCGTATGGACCATTCAGGAATGCTGCCTTCAAAGTATGTCTTCTCCTGATACCTCCACGTCAGCCGTGCTCGCTTTCGAGTAAGGCTGTTGAAAGGTCGGTTTCTCCATCTCATGCTGACACAAGAGAACATGACCCACAATTGATCTTGACCGGCGACGGGGGTTTCAGCTCCGCTTTGTTGCGGCCTCTGGGGTGATCCAGAAGTATTTGGCGCGGGGCGTCCTCGCGCTGATGTTCTCCGCGGTCGAGGATGTCAGCCCCCGGTCATAGAGGAGCGCGCTGTACTTCACGACCTCCTTCTTCAAAGCAGCCTCGTTCTTCATGGTGCTCACGGCTCATCCCATGCTCTCTGTGCATATTATTCTTTCTCTTGTCTGACGCGGGGTTTCATTTGGTCAAGGCTGCAGGGCGACTTTTATGGCGCTTCCTTCCTTCATCATCAGGAGCGCTCTCTCCGCGTCCTCCAACTTCATTTTGTGGGTGAGGATGGGGTCGACGTCAATCTTGCCTGAGGCGATCATGCTGAACGCCCTTCTCGCCGTGGAGGGCGTGAGGTGAAAGGTGGCGACAAGCCTGAGCGAGTCGTAGTGCATCCGGTGGGTCTCGATGAAGACCTTCGTCCCAGCCGGGGGGCCAGCGAACAGGTTCACAAGCCCACCTCTACGGGCCATGGCGATCGCCTGCTCCCACGTCTCCGGGTATCCTGCCGCCTCTATCACCACGTCAGCCCCTCTGCCCTCTGTCAGCCCTTTCACCGCTTGGATGGGATCGGTGGACGTCGGATTGATGGTGTGATCAGCGCCCAGCTGCTTCGCAAGGCTGAGCCTGTAGTCGCTGAGGTCGAGCGAGATGATCCTACCCGCGCCCCGACTCTTCACCAGCTGCAGATGGAACAGCCCGATCGGTCCGCAGCCGAGAATCGCAACAGAGTCGCCGATCTGTATGTCACAGTCCTCGACTCCTTGGAGCACGCATGCGAGAGGCTCCGTCAACGCGACCTTCTCGTAGGGAACGCCGTCAGGAATCTCGAAGACGTTGACCTTCGCGATTGGGGCCGGGATCCTCAGATACTCGGCGTAGGTTCCGATGATGCCGGCGCTCGCATACTTGAAGAGGTCGTCGCACAGGCTGTACTGGCCGTGCTTGCAGTAGTAGCACGCGAAACAGGGCGCTGAGTTTACGCCTGAAACGCGCATACCCTCCTTCAGCCACGTGACTCCTTCCCCAACCTTGACGATGTCGCCGGCGTATTCATGCCCCATGATAAACGGCGGCGGCAGACGGTAGCCGCGCAGATAGGTCTTCAAGTCCGTGCCGCATGTGGTCGCAGCTTTCACTCTGACAAGGACTTCTCCCTGCTGGAGTTTCGGGATTTCGACTCTCTCAAGCTTGATGCTCCGTGGCGCGTGGAAAACGACCGCGCTCATTTTTTCTTCCATTCTTCGCAACCTCAATAGGTCCCCATACTTTGAGCGAGAGCTATAGCATATGTTACCTCAATACTGGATAGTTATCTCTTTCCCCACGTGCACTCTGGCATGTGCGCTCTCTACGAGAACGCTGAAGGAAAGAGGTTTCCTGCCATTGATTGTGGGGGCTGAGTCTCCCGCCGTCATTCAGGCGAGGGGGACCCGTAGCCCAGCTACATTCTCTTTCTTGGTCTCTCACCGAAAGTATTAGAAGACATGATCTTCTGCAACGGCTTCCTGCGTCTTGTCGGCCTGCGTCCTGCACCGGGGCGTTTCCTCTTCTTGGCGGGGTATCCGAGCGCCGTCAGCGCGACGACCTCGAGGTTCTCAGGTATCTGCAACATGTCGCGGATTTCTTCTTTGTCGCAGAATCCTATCCAACATGTGCCGAGCCCCAAGGCGGTGGCTGCGAGAATGAGGTGGTCCAGAGCTATGACTGTGTCGATTACATGCCAATCCGGCGAAGCTTTCCTGTCTCCACAGGCGACGATGACAACAGGTGTCTTAGCCAGGAACTTCCCGTAAGGGCATCCCTTGGCGATTCGCTTCCTCTTCTCTTCATCTCGTACAGCTATGAAGTGCCAAGGCTGCCTGTTGAAGGCTGAAGGAGCGATGCGAGCAGCTTCGACTATCTTGAGAATGGTACCGTCTGGAACTGGAGCTATTTCATACGATCTTACAGAGACTCTTTTCTGAAGCGTCTCGAAGAAATCCATGAGAATTGTTCTCCTGTCTTATCGTCGGCCCATGCCTCTTCTGACTTAATGGGAGATACTACTTTAACCTTGATGTCTGAGACAACGTGTCAAGCCGTAACGCGTCGAGAGCTCATAGCTTCGACGTAGACTAGTGTCGAGTGGGTCGTGGCAGCTTTGGCAAGCGGCGTCGGGGTGTCAGAGGTGAGGCTGTTGGCACACCCTCCTCTGTCCAAGCCTGTCTCATCAGGATCGTACCATGCGCCTTCCTCCAGCGAGATGACGCCTTGGATGATCTTCCCGGTGACGTAGGCTTCCGCGACTACTGCGCCTCTCTGATTGTGGATCTTGACGGCGTCACCAGCCGATACTCCTGCGGCTTTGGCGTCTGCAGGGCTGATCCAAGCCCTGTTGAGCTTCCTTTCGGTAAGGGCTGCGTCGGGTATGCTGGAGTGGATTCTCAGCAGGTTCTTGGGCGTGATGAGCTGGAGGAGCCGCCCCTCTTTCGCGGCCTCTTCTGTCCCCTCCCAAGGTGTCATGTACTTCGGGATCGGGGGGATTAGCGGGTTCTTCAGGTCGGCGAGCCTTTGGGAGTAGAGCTTTATCCTCCCGCTGGGGGTGGGGAACGGTTTTCCCTCCTCGATCTGGGGCCTGAAGGGGATGGTCGGTCTCTCTTCCATCACGCGGATCCCACTTCGCTTGAACTCCTCGTAGTCCCGGACGCCGAGCTCTTGGGCGAAGCCTTTCAGCCACTGCTCCTCGCTGTAGGGATTGTACCTTTCTGCGAACCCCAGCCTGCCGGCAAGCTCGGTGAAGATCTGCAGATCTGTCTTGACGTCGGGGGGCGGGTCGACGGCTTTGTTCTGGAAGACGATGTAGCGGCCTTGTCCGGCCCAGGGAAGGATGATGTCGCTGCGCTCGGGGAACATGGCGGCGGGGAGGACGATGTCGGCGTAGCTGGCGGTGGGGGTGAGGAAGTGTTCGTGTACGACGGTGAAGTCCAGCTTCTTGAGGGCCTGCGCGGACTTGTTGGCGTTGCCCTGCTGGTTGAGGTAGTCGCTTCCGACCACGTAAGCGGCTTTGACGTCGGTCGGGTACCCGCCCTCGACACCCTTCAGGATGAGGTCGGGCCAGAGGTTGCGGGG
>CAYSNV010000090.1:0-4746 GCA_964432545.1 uncultured Candidatus Bathyarchaeia archaeon
ACGAGATGGAACGCGCAGCCTCCTGCTCTGCATGGATGTACCTTGCTGCTTGGGGATGTCTCCTTGCTCAAGAGTCATTAAATCCTGAACTCTCCTTTTGAATGTTTGCGGAAAGACTTTTAGGTATTCTGCAAATTTCTCCTTATCGATCTGCCTTCTGATTTCTTCCAGGACATCCCTGCCGGGGATTTCGTTGAAATAAACTAGATCTATCAGAGTCTTCTCTACATCAGAGACTGGAATGAAGAAGTTTTCGTATTTCAAAAGGGAGAACCCGAAGAAGTATTTCTGCTTTATCCTGTGTAGGATCACGTTACTATCCAGCAGATTCTTTACACCTGTTCTCACCTTCCTTGTTGTCACGATGACAACGTTTGTTTCTTGCTCCCATAAGCCGTGTAGACTGAGAGCCTCCTGAAGTCCCAGGTACGCTGGCTTGAAACAGAATACTGAAACTATTGGATCTTCGAGAGAGCTGTACCAGCCCTTCGTAACTCTTCTTATCTCACCTCTTCTGACCAGGTTATGAAGCGTCAGGCAGGCATAACCTCTACTGCCCGCCAGTAATTCGATGTCCCTTGTCCTAAAGACAGGCGTTTCCTTCAGAAACACTCTTACCTTATCTAGATGTACTATCTTACCCATCTCTGAATCGCCCCCAACATTTCTCCCGGTTTCGGGATGCTTCCAGAAATTATTAGAGCCTTAAACTCCCTTTCATCCGCTGGCTTCCTAAACTTCTTCAGAAAATCTGCTAACTCATCTCTCACCTTTTCCTTATCCTCAACAGACTTTACCAGATAGAAGACATCATACAAGTCCCTGGTCTTTCTCCTTTTCAAGTAGGCTGAGATCTTTTCTTTGACCATTTCTTCCGGTTTCAACGTATTCACAAGGATTGAAGTGCCGTCACTCATCTCAAAATCTTTCGTCACGAAATCCTTGACGCCCTTGAATAGAACCTCGAGCCTGACAACAGCATTCAAATTGGAGAACTTGGCGAAGATAGAGTTCTCAGTCTTCTTAAATTTGAGGATGCTGAACCCCTTTCCTTTTAAACTGGTTTGAAGATCTTCGAACCTCGCCTTTTTGAGTCTCGGGGGAAAGTAGAAGTCGACGTCTTCAGAGAACCTGTTACTGCCGTAACATCTCCAGATGGCGGTACCCCCGTGAATTACTGCGCTGGAAAAGCTGTCGTAGATTTCCATAACTAGGAGATCCTGAACTAGGGCGATGGTCTTGTGCATCCTCTTTTTCAGTTTCTTCTCTAGAGGCAAAATCACCATGGTAACGCCCCTCTCGTAGGGTTAACCATTCTTATAGTTATATATAAGTTTGGTTGATCCTATTCTTCCCCATTAATCCACGCCCGATCGCCTTGAAAATGGAGGGTGTGAGCTTTTTATCTTAGAGGAAAGGAATAAACAACATAAACTGTACGCAGGAGTGTTGTGTGGAGAGGGTTGGCGTGATTGTGGCCTGCATCCCCGCCAAGGATGAGGAGAGGATGATCGCCAGCGTCGTACTTAGGGCGGCGAAGCATTCTGACAAAGTTCTAGTCTGCGATGACGGCTCCCGTGACCTCACCGGGGCGATTTCGGAGAGGATGGCCGCCCTGGTCCTAAGACATGAACGGTCGAAAGGGTATGGATCTGCGCTGCGCACCCTCTTTGAGAAGGCCCTCGCGCTGGGTGGCGACTACATCGTCCTGCTGGATGGGGATGGGCAGCATAACCCAGACGACATCCCCCGGCTTGTTCAGCCGCTGAAAGAGGGGATGGCGGATCTGGTGATCGGTTCCCGGTTTAAAGGTGGTGGAAAGGAGGTTCCGAGGATACGGCGCTGGGGGATCGAGACGATCACAGGGCTCTCCCCAGCCGTCTCCGGGGTGAAGGTCTCCGACGCGCAGAGCGGGTTCAGGGCCTTCAGAGGCCCATAGAGCTTGGAGAAGTCAGCGGCATAATATCTAAAAGAACCTAACAGAAGACATAAAGTTAGAATAATGAGATAAATGAAGATGAATGCGGCTGGAAGGTGGAGATAATGCATGAAAAGGAGGTTGAGGTGAAAATACAGGGGCTTCCTGAAGATTTAAGGAGAGAGGTTTTGGATTACGCAGAGTTTCTGTTAAGGAAATACAGGGGCGAAGCGGCCAAAGCGAGGAGATTCAGGTTCGATTGGGAGGGGGGTTTATCGGAGATAGGGGAGAAGTTCACCTCCGTCGAGTTGCAGCATAAGGGTTTAGAGTGGAGATAATGTTCTTAGCAGATACGAACATTTTCTTAGAAATACTCTTAAAGCGGGATAAAAAAGAAAGGTGTAAAAAGTTTCTGGACGACAACATCATAAACCTAAGCATGACAGATTTCTCCCTACACTCTATAGGAGTCATTCTGTTTAGATACGGTAAAGTGGATGTCTTTCTGAAATTCGCTGAAGATGCAGCATTGAACGTTAAACTATTGTCGCTACCGATAGAGTCTTACAGGGAAGTTGTGAGCGCCAGTAAAAGCTTCAATCTAGATTTTGATGATGCTTATCACTACGCTATAGCCAAACATTATGGATTGAAGATAGTTACTATGGACGAAGACTACAAGAGGATGAAAGACATCGAAGTCTCATTTTTATGACGCTTGATGAAGACATGCTCGACCTGGGAAACGTCGACGGAGAATTGATCGTCAAGGAACATGAGTTGAGGATGTTGACGCCGAAGGAGTTTCTAGAAGGTAGTTAAACAGGGAGAGGGGGAGATGCTATGACTAGGCCCTCCATCGTTGCATGTATCCCTGCAAGGGACGAGGAGAGGACGATCGCCAGCGTCGTGCTTAGGGCGACGAAGCATGTTGACAGAGTCGTGGTCTGCGATGACGGCTCCCGTGACCTCACCGGAGCGATCGCGGAGAAGCTGGGTGCCAGGGTTCTCCGGCATGAGCGGTCGAAAGGGTATGGATCTGCGCTGCGCACCCTCTTTGAGAAGGCCCTCGCGCTGGGTGGCGACTACATCGTCCTGCTGGATGGGGATGGGCAGCATAACCCAGACGACATCCCCCGGCTTGTTCAGCCGCTGAAAGAGGGGATGGCGGATCTGGTGATCGGTTCCCGGTTTAAAGGTGGTGGAAAGGAGGTTCCGAGGATACGGCGCTGGGGGATCGAGACGATCACAGGGCTCTCCCCAGCCGTCTCCGGGGTGAAGGTCTCCGACGCGCAGAGCGGGTTCAGGGCCTTCAAGGCGGACATCCTGAGAGCGGTGATGCCTGCGGAGCAGGGGATGGGCGCCAGCGTTGAGATGCTGGTGAAAGCCAGCGAACGGGGGCTCAGGCTGGTCGAGGTTCCCGTCACGGTTGGGTATGAAGACCTTGAAACCTCATCGGAGAACCCTGTTCTTCACGGCCTCGACGTGGTGGCGAGCATCTGGAAGATCCACTCGATACGCCACCCGCTGCGGCTCTACGGCGGGATCGGACTGGCCGCCCTCGCGGTAGGCCTCTTCTTCGGCGCGTGGGCTCTCCAAGTCTTCTTTGCCGAAGGCAGGCTAGTAACCAACCTCACCCTCATCGCCATCGCAGGGATCATAGTAGCGGCTCTCAGCTTCTTCGTCGGCGTCATCCTCTTCACCTTCATCACCGTGGTCAGGGAGTTCCTTGGCGGACGGGTCGGCTGACCCATCCCTGGTGAGACCTAGTTGAGAGTCGTCATCCTCTCCGATGTCTTCTACCCCTACCTTCTGGGGGGAGGGGAGACCCGGTACTGGGAGATCGCCAAGAGGCTCGTCAAGCTGGGGGACGAGGTCACCGTCTTAACCTCGGCCTTGAAGGGGATGCCGCGATACGAAGAGCCGATTGAAGGGTTAAGGATCTACAGGGGCGGATGGTCCCCCCACCCCCTCACCCATAGGTCCTTGCTCCCGGTTCCCGGATATGTGGCGTGGGTTCTCAGGTCCACGCGTCTGCTGGAGGACTGTGACATCCTCGACCTGAATACCTACGCGAGCGCGATCGCCGGCTTGGCGCTAGCGAGGATACTTGGTAAGCCTGCGGTAGTCACGGTGCACGACGTGTTCTCCACTACATGGCTTGACGGCCACAACCTCGCGTACGGGGCCCTCGGCACGCTCTCTGAGCACCTGATCGCATGGCTGAACAGGAGAGGCGCGTTCATCACGGTGAGCGGGGCGAGCAGGCGGAAGATCCATCTCCAGCTGGGAGTCGAGAAGGAGCGAATCCACGTTGTACCTAACGGCGTCGACCTTGGAGCGCTCAAAGGCGTGAGTACCCGGGGAGGGGTCACACAGCGGCCTAAACGCGTCATTTACGTTGGCAGGCTGATCGGCTACAAGAATGTGCACCACCTCCTCCACGTCGTTCAGAAGCTGCATGAAAGGGGTTTAGACGTCGTCCTTGACGTTGTGGGGTCGGGTGCGGAGAGGAGGAAGCTGGAACTGCTGTGTAGAGAGCTGGGCGTGCATGAGAGGGTTCGCTTCCACGGCTTTCTGGAGCGGAAAGAAGACGTCTACAGGCTCATCTCGCAGGCAGATGTTCTCGTCAACCCCTCCTGTTTTGAAGGGTTCAGCATGGTCCTCTTGGAGGCCCTGGCGCTAGGCGTCCCTGTCGTCGCGTACAATCTGAAAGCGTATGAAGAGTTTCTCGTCGATAACGTTAACGGCCTCTTGGTTGCGAGAGGCGATGTAGGCGGGTTAACCGATGCGGTAGAAGAAGTCCTTACGAACGCTGGGCTCGCCAA
>CAYSNV010000091.1:0-4734 GCA_964432545.1 uncultured Candidatus Bathyarchaeia archaeon
CGCGACGAGTTATCCGCGTCCACAAAGAAGGGCAGAAGTAGCCCGTTTTCTCAAGCCACGGGGGGCTCTTTCCCCCTCTTTTTCTCAGATGTTTGCCAGAATCTCATTTGCGAGCTCTTCATCCAAGGGTTCATCTGACAGTATCAAGTAGTTGTCGTCGTTTTCAAAAGCTATCCCAAAGCGGCCCAGCCTCTTCCTCAGCGTCTCCGCTATCGTCCCTACTTGAGTCTCGTCATATCGTCGTGAAATCCTCCAAACCGGGTACCGAAATCCTTCCTCATGCTCGCCCCTGGGAATCTTGCCTACGCGTACGATCAAGTCTATGCTCGGAACAGGAAAAAGGTCCCGATCGCGAACTCCGAGAAATCGTGCTGCGAATCTCAGACTCATTCTTGCTCCGCCCCGCAGACCGTCTCCTCAGTACACATCGCGGCGCGCGCTTTCAAACGCCTTGGCAAAATAGAGGTTCGCTGGAGCGGTCGTTAGCTAGCTCCCGGCTTGAGTCTTGTTCGTACCGGGTTTTGTTTCCCTCTTCAATCTTTTGGCAAGAGCTGTCATCTCTTTGACCATCCTAGTCGGCTTGTTCAAGTTCAGCTCAACCGTCCTCACAAAGGCGCTGCCGACGATCGCGCCCTCCGCATTGGAGTCTATCACGGCGCGCACATGCCCTGGCTTCGAGATTCCAAAGCCCACTGCCAGAGGAACACGGGTGGCCGTATATGGGTGGAGTCGCCTTATGGTCTGAGTGGTGAGGTGCGTTAGTCGATCCCTTGTTCCTGTAACGCCAAAGAGAGAGACCAGATAGAGAAAGCCTGAGGTGAAGCGGAGAACCTTCTTCAGCCTCTCAGGGGAGGTTGACGGCGTTGCAAGGAATATGGTGTCGATTCCCTGCCTTCCGGCGAGTTCTCTGTACTCTTCCGCCTCCTCGACGGGAAGATCGGGTATGATGAGCCCATCCACGCCACATCTGACAGCTTTTCCAAGGAAGTTCTCTACGCCCATCCTGAAGATGATGTTGTAGTAGGTTAGAAGGGCGATCGGAACGCGAGCATTCTTTTTCGTTCTCTTGACGATCTCGAATATGGTGCGGGGCGTGGTGCCTGCGGTCAAGGCGCGGCAGTCGGCGGCTTGAATGATCGGTCCGTCAGCGATCGGATCTGAGAATGGTATCCCGATCTCAACTATGTCCGCCCCTCCTTCAACCAAAGCCTCGACGAGTCTTGGAGTATACTTCGGTGCGGGATCTCCGCCTGTGACGTAGGCTATGAGCGCTCCTTCATGGCGTTTTTGCAGCTCTTGGAAGGTTTCGCTTATGCTCATGGGCTCACCCCGATTCTGTTCGCCACCACTTCCACGTCTTTATCTCCTCTTCCAGAGAGGTTCACTACCATGATCTCACCGTCACCCATCCTCTTTGCCAATTCTCTTGCGTACGCGAGTGCATGGGCGGATTCCAGCGCGGGGACGATGCCCTCCGCTCTTGAGAGCTCGACGAACGCCTCCAGCGCCTCCTTGTCGGTGACCGCGTCATACGTGACACGACCGATACTTTGCAGGAAGCTGTGCTCAGGGCCCACGCCCGGGTAGTCGAGCCCTGCCGAGATACTCTCCGTTGTCTGAATCTGCCCATACCTGTCTTGGAGGACAAAGGTGAGCATGCCGTGGAACACGCCCTCGCTTCCAGCGGAGATTGATGCAGCGTGTCTGCCTGTTCGAATACCTTTCCCCGCCGCCTCCACTCCGTACATCTTGACGGTCGGATCTCCGAGAAAGGGATAGAATGTTCCTATGGCGTTGCTCCCGCCTCCCACACAGGCGACAAGGGCGTCGGGCAGCTTCCCCTCCTTCTCCTTCACCTGCTGTCTGATCTCGTGCCCGATGATGCTTTGGAAATCTCTCACCATCATAGGGTAAGGGTGCGGGCCTACCACAGAGCCGATAAGGTAGTAGGTTGTCTGAGAGTTCGCAACCCAGTCCCGGAGAGCTTCGTTTATCGCGTCCTTTAATGTCTTGGACCCTGAATCCACGGGGAGCACTTCGGCGCCCAGAAGCCTCATCCTGAAGACGTTGAGTCTCTGCCGTCGCATGTCCTCGGTTCCCATGTAGACTTCTGCCTTTAGCCCCAATGCGGCGCAGGCGATCGCCGTGGCAACCCCGTGCTGTCCTGCGCCTGTCTCAGCGATCACTCTTCTCTTGCCCATCTTCTTGGCAAGAAGGGCCTGACCCATCGTGTTGTTTATCTTGTGCGCTCCCCCGTGGGCGAGGTCCTCCCTTTTGAGATAGACTTTTGCCCCTCCGAACCTTCTGGTCAGGTTGGAAGCGTGGTAGAGCGGTGTGGGTCTGCCGACAAATTCCTTGAGATAGCACTTCAGCTCTCTTTTGAAGCTCGAGTCCTCTGAGATTCTCCGGTATGATTCTTCCAGTTCGTCAAGCACGGGCATTAACGTCTCGGGAACAAATCGGCCGCCGTATTTTCCGAACTTCCCATCCACAGGATATGTCTGTGCGTCTCTCATATCTCCGTCTCCTTTGCATTCTCTATGAACTTGAGTATCTTCTCGCGGTCTTTGATTCCAGGCTGGATCTCTACCCCGCTTGAGACATCGACTCCGTACGGTTTCACCTTCCGTATCGCATCGCCCACGTTCTCTGGCGTCAATCCCCCTGCCAAGAGGAGGGGCGTAGGGTAGATCGTCTCCCTGATCCTTTTGCTTAAGTTCCAGTCATGAGGGATCCCGGTGCCACCTCCCTCATCATTCCCCGCAGTGTCGAGCAATATAGATGCGAAGACGCTCGAATACTCAGTTGCCAATTCCAACGCGTTCGCGCTTCTGGCGTTGACCGCTCCTACTATTCGCGTCTTGAACGAGAGGTCAGAGGCAAATCCGAGAATGTGGCGAAGATCTCCATGTAATTGCAGGTAATCTGGTTCTGTCTTGCCGTATATCTGGTGGAGCTGCTCCTTGTCTTGGAACACTGTGACGGCTACGCTCTCTATGCTTGAGGGAATCTTGCTGATGAGGCGGTGGGCTTTCGACAGCGGAAGGTTTCGCGGGGAGGATGGTACTCCGACTACAAATCCAAGTGCGTCGGCTCCTGCCTCAACGGCGGCTGCAAGATCCTCCTCCCGGGTTATTCCACATATCTTCACTTTCACCATCTTCAGTCAGGCCTCCACAAGCTCCCTGACTTTCTCCTCAATGTTGGCTGCCGACATCACCGCGGATCCAACGAGGAAAGCATGGGCACCAGCGTTCCTGAGAAACCGTATGTGCGTCGGTGATTCGATGCCGCTCTCACTGACAACTAGCCGGTTGGGGGGGCGCAGCTCTTCCAGGATTCTCTCTGTTACGTGAAGATCGACATCTAAGGTTGCTAAGTCCCTGTTGTTTATGCCCAGCAGGTCTGCAGGGGCGCTTACAGCCTTCCGGAATTCCTCTTCGGTATGCGCCTCCAACAGGACTTCTAAACCATGGGACTGTGCCGCCTCAATCATCCCTTGGAGCGTTGAGGCGCAATAGCCTCGATCAAAGAGCGTCTGTATGAGGAGGACGGCGTCTGCGCCTTTTTTGGCCGCAGCGTCTATCTGAGCGGGGTCTATGAAGAAGTCCTTCATCAGTAAAGGGAGAGACGTTGTCTTCCTGATTCGAGTGAGGTTGTCCAAGGAGCCGTGGAAATACTTCTGCTCTGTCAGGACCGATATTCCCGCCGCCCCACCCCTTTGCATAGACGAGACTGCGTCTTCTATAGCCAACTCCTTTCTGATGACGCCTTTCGAGGGAGAGGCCGGCTTGACTTCCGCAACAACAGGATTTCTGCTGCGGCTCTGGAGGGCGCCCTTGAGGCTTCTTCTTTCATAGCTTGCTGGGGGAACATCGTAGTATCCCTCTTTGATCGTCTCTCTCACGCTCTCTACCACGATATCCAAGAAGTCAGACATGCCTCTCCAACTCCTCCAGCTTGGAGAGGTCTCCTCCGCTGAACTTGATCAGGGATCTCAGCTTCTTGTAGGCTGCGCCGCTCTCGATCGACTCTTGAGCGACGGCAACAGCCTCTTTCAGACTCTCAGCTTCGCATCCGAGAAAGATCGCCGCAGCAGCGTTCGCAAGAACGATTTCCACTTTCGGGTCCTTGACGGGGTTACCGTTGTTCAGGATCTCGAAGGTGACTTCGACACTCCGCTGAGGGGATGAGCCCTCCAATGATCTCCTCTCCGCTCTCTCCAACCCCAGATCCTCAGGCGTAATGTATGCTGTAACGATCTCATCATCTGCCAGTGAGGTGACTTTTGTTCCGCCGAGCGTGGATATCTCATCCAAGCCATCTACACCATGCACCACCATCGCTCGCCTTACGCCCAGCTTCTTCAGAACGTGGGCGAGGGGCTCTGTCAACCGCTCACTGAAGACGCCTAGAAGTTGTGCTTCAGCCCCCGCGGGGTTCGTGAGGGGGCCGAGGAGGTTGAATACCGTTCTCACCCCGATCTCTCTTCGGGGGGCGAGAGCATGCCTCATGGCTGGGTGAAAGGTGGGGGCGAACATGAATCCCATGCCGATCTCTTCGATCGACTTCTTCACCGTCTCAGGGCTCATCGCAAGGTTGAAGCCGAAAGCTTCAAGGATGTCGGCGCTTCCACAGCGGCTGGTGACCGAGCGGTTGCCGTGTTTGGCGATCGCCACGCTGGCGCCAGCGGCAACGAAAGCAGCGGTGGTGCTGACGTTGAAGGTCTTGACT
>CAYSNV010000092.1:0-4717 GCA_964432545.1 uncultured Candidatus Bathyarchaeia archaeon
TCAACCCGATCATCTACGAGTTCGAGAGCGCCAGCCTATACTATCCTCTCAAGATCTCAGCCACAGCCGAAGGCGAAACAGAGATAATCCTCTACCTCATAACCCCAGAGCGAATCGATGAAAGCGTCATTCCATCCAAGATGCGAATAGCCCGCTACCTACCAACCGAGCAACCGATTCAATTTCAGCTCTCCCCCGACGAGCTGAGTACGATAGAAAAGGGAATCGCCCTCCTGTTTCCCATGTTAATGATCTACCCTCCACCCCCAGCAGCGTGGCTGACCACCGTCAAGTTTGACGGAAATCTAAGTGATTTAGATTTCGACTTGGAGATCCCACCTAGGCCCACGTCATGCCGTTCCATAGAGGTGAGCGCTGACAAAGACCGTTATGAGTTAGGTGAGAGCGTCAGAATAACTGTTGATTTCAAACACCTGGCACCGGGATGCTTCGAGATAGAGATCCTTCACTCGCATCAAGTCAGGATCGAAATAAGCGGCTCAAGCGGAAGTCTTGTTCAATCTTGGCAGTGGAACACGAACGATGATCTTCATGAGACAGTCTACTGGAAGCCGGGACAAGTAGGCGTCTACGATGTAAGGGCGAGCTCATGGTGGGATGGGGAAAGAAAAGAAGCAGAGGATGGGGCGCAGATAAGCGTCTTCCGTTCAGCCCCGAGTCCGACACCAAGCCCAATGCCGACCCCGACTCCGATCTCACCTCCAGCCAGTCTTGAGATCCGATTCCTCCTGTATGGGGTAGTCATAGCGGTAGCGTGCATGCTGATCGGAGCCGGCATCACGTATCTACTGCTTAGACCTCGGCTGAAATAGACCCTCATACCGAATGTTAGACCATGCCAGTTCCGAAAGTCAGATTGCAGGCTTTGAGGATCGTGTGTCCTGCAAGACTAGAGCGCGTGTAACCCAGTCTATGGCGGGCAATTCTAAGAGGGCGAGGAAAGAGGTTAGAGTTGAAGTTGTTTTGTTGCGAAGTCCAGTCCTAGCTCCTGAAGCTTCTCTTTCTTGGGCTTCCCGTCCGCATCCCATCCGCAGACCTCATAGTACTCGACTAACATCGGCTCAAGCTTGAGGACTTGGCCTTTGCACGGCCCCTCAGGTAACGGCTCGTGGAGGATTCGATACGCATGGGTATCATCCTTCTTTGAGAAGCCTTCTCGAACATTGAAGGCCCTCGTGAGGTTGTTAATCCTCTCCCCGATGATGAGGAATTCGTCCAGGTTCTTGTAGCCTAACCCTGTTGCCGCGTTAACCAACTCATACATGTTCTCCGGTGACAGGGCATTACCGACGAACCGGCAGACACCGGTGGAATCCCACGCCACATTCGTCTCTTCGGTCAGGCGCTTGACAAGTTTAGCTTTGCCTTCTGTAGCTGTCGCGTCTATTGCTTTATCGACCATCTCATCCCCAGCAGTCCATGCTTGAAGATGGCATCCTCCCCGATCACCGATCGCGTAGTTGAGACCCATGCCCTGGGCTGCTCTTGGGCTGTAGGCAGGAACTTCCAAACCTTTTGAGTGGATCGCGAACCTCTCAGACTCATGCCCGATTATCTGAGCAGCCTTCTTCACACCATTGCCAACGAGATCCCCAAGCTTGCCGATTCCTGCGCCAGCAGCTTCTATGGCGGCTACCATAGCATCAGCATTCCCAAACCGTAAATCTGTTCCATCCGTATCCTCTTTGGTCAAGAATCCTTTTTCGTAGCATTCCATCAAGAACCCGATGGTATTCCCAGCCGAAATAGTATCGATCCCGTAATAATCACAGAGGTAGTCGGCTTTAGCAATAGCCTCTCTACCGGAGACGCCACACTGGGCGCCCAAAGACCAAATCGTCTCGTACTCGGGTCCTTCGTCGAAGAGGCCCCGATGCTTCCCTTCCCTGACAATGGCTGCATGAGCGCAGAGGATGGGGCAGTGGTAACATGGCCGGCTGCCTGGCGCGTCGTTGGGTATCCACAGCGTTCTGGCGTAGGCTTGCCCTGCGATCTCTGAGGCGTGTTCGAAGACGCCCGTTTGGAAGTTTCTCGTGGGCCATCCGCCAGCTCCGTTGATCTCGTTAACTAGCTTTGCAGTCCCATAGAGGCACATTGTGCCGCCGACGGCTGGGCCGACCGTCTTATGCTTGGAGATCAAGCTACTGCAGTCTCTGAGATGTTTACGAAACGCCGCACGGTTATGCACTAGATCCTCCGGCCCATATTTGGTCCCGGCGACCACGATGGCTTTGAGGTTCTTCGATCCCATGACGGCGCCCATGCCTCCTCTTCCCGCGGCTCTCACTTCCGAAATGACGCAGGCGAGAAGGGACTTCCTCTCTCCAGCTGGGCCGATAGAGGCGACTCGAGGCATCCTCATGTGACCGTGCTTGTCCTTCAGGAGCCTCTCGGTGGAGAAGGTGTCGGATCCCCAGATGAAGTTGGCGTCGAGGATCTGAACCTTGTCGTCGGCGATGCTTATGTAGACAGGTGTGGGCGACTGGTCCTCGACGATGATTCCGTCGTAGCCTGCGAATTTGAGTTCAGGGCCCCATGAGCCTCCGCAGTGGGAGTCGCACCACGCGTTGGTCAGGGGCGACTTGGCTGAGACTGAAAATCTGTTGGGCGCTGGGGCATTTGTCCCCGTTAGGGGCCCTGTCATGAAGGCCAGTTTGTTCTTTGGGCTTAAGGGATCGATCCCGGGTTCAAGCTCGTTAAAGAGAATGTAGGCGCTCAATCCCTTCGAGCCGAGGTACTGCTTGAGTATTTTTCTGTCGAGTTTTTCTTTTCTTATCGATTTCGTTTTTAGGTTGATTCTCAGCAGCTGACCTGTGTACGACCCAATTCTCATAGGACAAAACCCTGCCAGTGATCTGTGTTTAGTTCTCATATTATGTCCTTTTCAGGCATTTAAGCGTAAGTCTCCTTGAGCATGCGCGCTCCATGAATCATACCTGCCCTCGCCTGCAAGTACACTCCGGGAGGTGTGAGAAATCCTAGGAACCAAGGGAACCTAGACGTCTTGCCTTCATCCAGCGCGCGCTACTAGGTCTCGTTTCCCGAAGATTCACGTCCTACACAGGACCTATCCTAAGCATCAAAACCCTTAGAAGCGGCCGATCTTGGGTACTATGTGAAATTCTCATGTCAACGGAACTGAAACAGTTACTGTATCATCAGATCTGTGCAGATTTTGAGAAGGCGATCCATGACGTTGAAGAGAATCTTCCTCGCTACAGGGAACTACTGTTGAAGATTCACGAAGGAGGATCGTGGTCGGTTACCGTGACCGTTCAAGGCGAAGATGTAGCGAACGCTACGTTGAAGGAGTTCCATCTTCTTGAGAACGCGCAGATAGTCGAAGGGAGATTCAAGTTCACGCACCGGAACATAGCCAAGATCTTCACTCTCGCCGAGCAAGGAAGAAAACTAGTTGACAAGATCAGAACAGAAGGCATGGAACAAAACCCGCAGGAGATCTAGACTCACGCGCCGAATACCTCGAGGGGGGCGCCCAAGATCCACATGGAAATGGCCGAGAAGTATCAGCGTTTCCTGACTCCTGAGTCTAAACCTTTCGACCCGCTGGAGCTAGCGAAGAAAACTGAGAGAATAGTGACGAGAGAAGGCCCCGAGGGGCTTGAGAGAAAATATACCGATTTCTATTCTGTTCCGGTCTACGGGGGAATAGCTACTGGGTATGCTGCGGGCTGTTGTCTACGTTGCTTTTACTGCTGGAGCAATTGGTCAAGAGATTTCCCCGAGAAGCTTGGGAGATTCTATTCTCCGAAGAGAACAGCGCAAAGGCTCTTCAGAGCTGCAGAGGATGGCATAGTCTACTCGGACTACTGGAGAAAGGCTATCCCGAAAGTCAATAAGCTTCGCCTTTCTGGCTGTGAACCGACTCTGGGAAAAGAGCATCTGCTATCACTCCTTAGGCTCGTGAAAGATTCACAGTATCCGCTTTTCATCCTAGAAACCAACGGCATACTTCTCGGCTCTGATAGAAGGTATGCAGAAAGACTTGTTGAGTTTGCGGAGAAGCTCTACGTTCGCGTCTCTTTCAAAGCTGCAACCTGCGAAGGGTTCACGCGCAGAACAGGGGCAATCGGAGAATATTTTGAACTCCCGTTCAAAGCCCTCAAATACCTTCTTAATGAGGGAGTCTTTGCTAGGGCGGCAGCAATGACAGATCCAATGGTCATGCCTGAGGAGGAAAGAAGAATCTTGGTGGAAAAGCTGGGCGAGATCGACCCACGTTATGGAAGAGGAGAGCTTGAAGAAGAGAGGATAGATGACTACGACACAACGATCAAACGACTGAAGGCGTCTGCGGAGATGAAATTCGCAAAAAAGCTCCAAGAGGAAATGCTGAGGCGTGAATAGTATTCAAAGCCCCTCTCCAATAGGCCCCATGTTTTTTCATAATCCTTCTAAACACCCATAAGTCATGGAATGCACGCTAACAGCGAGCGCAGAAATTGGAAATCAAGAAATGAGGATCGTGCATAGATCAATGCTGCAGGCTGCCAAGAGATACTCGAACAAGTGCGCGCCATGCAACGTCTGTGACGATAAATTGAGAAGATGACCTTGATCTTGACAAGACTCCTGAAGAATCGAATTCACAGACTACTTCATTACTCATAGCGCACGCTCACATGTCTGAATCTAGTCGGAAGGAAATGATTGCGCCATTCGTCTCTAACCGTCC
>CAYSNV010000093.1:0-4708 GCA_964432545.1 uncultured Candidatus Bathyarchaeia archaeon
ACGCTCTGTTTGGGTACAATCTAACACGAGGAGCTGTCAGATAAACGTTGTACACATCGATTCTCGCTACTGGTGGACAATGTGCTGCGGGTCCTCTGCCACCGCGCGCTCATACCTGCAGTGAGAGCTATTGCCCCAATCAATCAGGTAGCGATGCTTAAAGGAGGGTTTAGGCGATGGTCGGCCAGTGTTTCCACACTAGGCTGTTCATGTACTCGTTGAGGGACTTCGCATTGATCTCCAAGGGGGCGCCCAGCTTCAACGCTTTCACTATGGACGTGGCGAGCTCTAAGGTGGTGACGACAGGCGTGTTGTATTCCACCGCGAGTCTGCGTATGAGGTACTCGTCTTCGAGCTCACCGGTGTCGGATGCAGAGTCCGTTAACGGGATGTTGATGATTAGGTTGAGGCGTCCTTCCAGGAGATAGTCGAGGATGTTAGGCTTTCTGTCTCGCTCTCTTATCTTGTAGAGCACTGTCACGTTCTCGACTCCAGCGGCTTCGAGGACCCTTGCGGTCTTCTCTGTTGCAAAGATACTGAATCCGAGCTTGCGCAGGTCGCTGGCTAGCTTGACTGCCTTCTTCTTAAGTTCTTCACTGCCGATCGTTATCAGGACGTTTCCGTGCTGAGGGGGAAGCCTGAACTCGGCCGACTCCAAGGCTTTGAGGAGGGCATCGGCGTAGTTGTCTCCGAGACATGCGACTTCTCCTGTGCTGAGCATCTCTACTCCTAAGACGGGGTCAGCGCCGCTGAGGCGCATGAAGCTGAACTGAGGGACCTTGACCCCAACATGGAGGATGGAGGGAAGCGGGTTTACGGTGAGGTCTCTGAGATTCATCCCCACCATGGCGCGGGTTGACAAGTCAATGAGGTTTACCCCCCGCGTCTTGCTGACGAACGGTATGGAGCGGGAGGCTCTCAGATTGCATTCGATGACGTACACTTGGCTGTCTTTGACCAGATACTGGATGTTGAAGGGCCCTCTGATCGCCAGAGCTTTGGCTATCCGCTCGGTATACTCCTCCATGGTTCTGATGATCGGGTAGGGTATCGTCTGTGGCGGGATGATCATGGTCGCATCGCCGCTGTGGACTCCCGCCGGCTCAATGTGCTCCATGATGGAACCGATGATGACCTCGTCTCCATCGGAGACTCCGTCCACCTCGACCTCCCTCGCGTTCTTCATGAACTTGGATATCACGACGGGATGCTCGGGTGAGACCTTGGCGGCGAGACTGAGGAAATCTTCCAGCTCTTTCTCACTGTCGGCTATCCTCATGGCGGAGCCTGAGAGGACATAGCTTGGCCTGATGAGGACGGGATACCTTATGCTTCTTGCGAAGGCTTTGGCGTCTTCAACGGTTTTTAGGTCGCTCCACTTGGGTTGAGGGATCTGAAGGCTGTCGAGGAGGGAGCTGAACTTGGAGCGATCCTCGGCTGTGTCGATGCTCTCTGCAGAGGTGCCGAGTATTCTCACATCGTTCTTGGCAAGTTTCAGGGCGATGTTGTTGGGGATCTGCCCTCCAACGCTTACCACAACGCCATCAGGCTGTTCCTTCTCGTATATGTCGAGGACGCGCTCCAAGGTTAGCTCTTCGAAGTAGAGCTTGTCGGAGATGTCATAATCAGTCGAGACCGTTTCCGGATTGTAGTTGATCATGATCGCTTCTTCGACGCCGAGTTTCTTCAATGCCCAGACGGTGTTTACGGCGCACCAGTCGAACTCGACGCTGGATCCGATGCGGAAGACGCCAGCGCCAAGCACGACAATCTTTCTTGGGACTTCCTTGAACTCGATGTCGTCCTCGCCTCCCCCGTAGGTGAGGTAGAGGTAGTTGGTCTTCGCCGGCCACTCGGCGGCGAGGGTATCGATCTGCTTCACGACGGGAGCGATGGCGAACCTCTTCCTTTCAGACCGGATCTCCTCTTCGGTGGAGTTGAGGCAGACGGCGATCTGCTTGTCTGAGAAACCCAAGCGTTTCGCGTCAGCCAAGATGTCCTTTAGGCTTTCATCACTGGTCTTGAATGAGCGGAGCCTTTGCTCTGTCTCGATGATGTTCTTCATCTTGTAGAGGAACCAGGGATCTATGCCGCTGAGGCGGTATGTCTCCTCTATGGACTGCCCCGACTTCATCGCTTTGACGACTTTGAACAGCCGCTCATCAGTGGGCTTTGAGACCGCTTCTCTTAGGCTATCCTCAGGCTCAGGAGCTTCATCGTCTTGGTTACAAACGAGCCCAATCTTCCCGATGTCCAGCATCCGTATAGCTTTTTGAAGACTCTCTTCAAAGCATCGTCCGATCGCCATGACCTCGCCGACGCTCTTCATCTGAGGGCCGACGCGCCGGTCGACGTGCCTGAACTTCTGCAGGTCCCATCTAGGGATTTTAGTGACGATGTAGTCGAGGGCGGGCTCGAAGCACGCTGTCGTTACGCCCGTTACCCTGTTGATTAGCTCGGGGAGAAGGTAGCCGATGGAGAGCTTTGCGGCGATGTAGGCGAGAGGATACCCGGTTGCCTTGCTAGCCAAGGCTGAACTCCTGGACAGTCGCGCGTTGATTTCAATGGCCCGGGCCTCCTCTGACTGGGGGTGAAGCGCCCACTGTATGTTGCATTCGCCGACGATCCCTAGGTTTCGAACGGCATCGATCGACTTGCTCCGCAACATGTGGTACTCGCGGTTGGATAGGGTCTGAGAGGGAGCCACGACTATGGAGTCCCCCGTGTGGACGCCCATGGGATCGAGGTTCTCCATGTTGCAGACGATGAGACAGTTGTTCGCCTGGTCCCTCATGACCTCGTATTCCACTTCTTTCCAGTGACCGATGTACTCCTCGATGAGGATCTGGGCGATCATGCTCTGGGCGAGGGCACGATCGGAGATCTCTTTAAGCTCTTGCGCGTCGTATGCGACGCCTGACCCCTTCCCGCCTAGAGTATAGGCGACTCTGACGATCACCGGGTATCCGATCTCATCGGCGATCGTGAGGGCATCCTCGGTTCTCGACGCCTCCCGGCTTCGAGGACAGAGGATGTTGGAGCGCTCCATCGCTTTCTTAAAGAGCGCTCGGTCTTCGGTGTCCATGATCGCTTGGATAGGGGTTCCTAAAACGTGGACGCCGTACCTCTCCAGTATCCCTTCCTGAGCCAAGGTGACCCCACAGTTGAGAGCGGATTGGCCACCGAACCCCAGCAAGATTCCGTCGGGGCCCTCCCGTTTGATCACTTCTTCCACGTAGCGGGGGATAACGGGGAGGAGATAGACTTTCCCGGCGAGGTATGGGTCTGTCTGGATGGTGGCGATGTTGGGATTGATCAGGACCGTCTCAATGTTCTCTTCCCGCAGCGCCTTGATGCACTGGCTTCCAGAGTAGTCGAATTCGGCCGCCTCTCCGATCTTGATAGCCCCGCTTCCCAGCACGAGAACTTTTTTAACCCATTCAAGTCTAGGCACCGTCAGTCACCTCGTGGCGTGAAGGAACTGGTCAAAGAGGAACTCCGTGTCGTAAGGGCCAGGAGAGGCTTCAGGATGCCATTGGACGGCGAAAACCGGCTTCGACTTGTGCCGGACCCCTTCCATCGTCTTGTCGTTGGCGTTGATGAACCAAGGCTCGAGCTCCGATCCTCGCAGCGACTCCTCTGAGACGGCGAACCCGTGATTCTGGGTGGTAATGTAGCATCTTCCTGTCGCCAGCTCGTATGCAGGCTGGTTCTGTGAGCGATGCCCGTACTTCAGTTTGTATGTGTCGCCGCCGAGGGCTAGTGAGAGGAGCTGAACCCCAAGACAAATGCCGAATATCGGGATGCCCTCGTCAACGAGCTCTCGAACGGTCTGAATTGTCATGCTGCATCTCTTGGGGTCTCCCGGACCGTTGCTTACCAAGACTCCTTGGGGATGATGCTCAAGAACCTCGGAGGAGGACGAGTCGTAAGGAACGCGAACCACGTTCACATGCCTTTTGAGCAGACAGCGCAGTATGTTGTTCTTCACGCCGCAGTCAACGACGACCACGGTCTTGGGGGCTTTAACATCGTACGTTATGGGCTCTTTGACGCTGACTTCCCCCGCAAGATCTCTCAAGTTGGGATCAGGAATGGAGCAGGCTTCCGTTTGCAGATCCGCAACGCTGATCTCGTCAAACGTGTTGGCGGTCTGCAGAACCCCTAACATCACTCCCTCCACGCGAAGTTTCTTCGTCAAAGCCCTCGTGTCTACGCCGTAGATCCCTGGTACCCCTTCGCTCGCGAGCCACTCGTCCAGCGTCCGTGTCGAGCTCCAGTGGTGTGGGTTTAGGCATAGTTCGTGGAGAATCAGTCCTGAGACTTTGATGTCGTCAGATTCGAAGAATTCCAGTATACTGTGTTTCTCGACGGGGCTGGGGACGCCGTAGTTTCCCACGAGGGGATACGTGAGTGTCAGGATCTGTCCTTTGTACGAGGGGTCGGTCAGCGCTTCAGGGTATCCGACCATCGAGGTGGAGAAGACGACCTCTCCTGAGATCTTCGTCTTTGCGCCGAAACTGTATCCCGTGAATACCGAGCCGTCCTCCAATACCAGTATAGCGCTCTCTGATCTTCGGTTGCGTGGAAGGATGGGCAAAGAACCCTTCCCAGCTCTTACCTTTTCTCGTTCTTAAGCTTTTCCGACTCTCGACTTTCGCGAGGTTTGCTGATTCAGAGCAGAGACGTGGCGCTTGGCATAGAGATC
>CAYSNV010000094.1:0-4707 GCA_964432545.1 uncultured Candidatus Bathyarchaeia archaeon
CGGTGTCGGCCGTGGCGGTCAGCGTCACCTGCGCGGGGGCTCTCAATGGAGCATCCCGATAACTCACGTGGCGATCGGGAGCATTGTGTGCTCTGCCTTGTCGAAGAAGTTCGCACCGTTTAATGGGCGAGCCCTGTCCAGCATTACAGCTGCGGCGGTAAGCTCCACCTTGGTAAGCTTCACGCTCGCTGTTGTCCTGATAAGAGTAGACATCTGTGACGTCCTCGGCATGCCATGCCGGAGAAGCCAGAGGGTGAGACGTACAGCCTACCCTAAGGTTTTCCCGAGCGCCTCCTCGACCTCTTTGTCGGTAGCGCCTTTCTTCACGTCGACCCGTTCACCTGTCGAGCTTAGGTGCCTGACGCTGACTTTCCTCCGCTTGATGCCGGTGACGCTTCTGGGTCCGGTCACTAGAACGCAGTTCTTGTCGATGGTGTCGACGATGACGCATTTTCTTCCCTTCTCTCTACCCTGTGTCTTGACGCAGATTGTGCCTATCTCCATCGTCGGCATTATGCATCATCGTTTCGGCTTTTCTTCAATGTAGTCCCGGACGATGTTCTTAAGTATTGTGATCATCTCGTCCAGCGGTTTCAGGTTGGTGTCGACGACGAGGTGGTAGATGGAGAGGTCGGTGACGTCGATCCCGTAGAGCTTGAGGAATCTTTCCCTCTCAGCCTGTTCACGTTTCCGAGTAGTCGTCTCCGCCTCCTCTTGGGTGAGGGTATCCCGGGTGGCGATGCGTTGGAAACGGACCTTGTCTGGGGCTGTCAAGTAGATGGAGAGGTTGAGCCTATCTTTGACCAGCCACGCGGAGAGCTGACCGTCGAGGATGACGTTATCTTTGTCGGCCTCCTGCATTATTAGCTCGTCGATGGACCTGTCGATTCGATCATCTTCTTCAGCTTTCTCGGTCATCTCTAGCAGGCTGAGCCCTAGCTCCGCGGCACGCTGGCGGAAGAGGTCACCCGCTGACACTGATCGCAGATGGAACGCGCTGGCCAGGGCCCTGGCATAAGTAGATTTCCCGGCGCCATGGGGGCCGCTTAGCGCGATGAGGATACCCATCCAACTTCCACCAGGAGCCGCGGTGGCTAGTCTTCAGGGTTGACGCCCAGAAGTCGCGTCAGGGGTAGGCTGACCGCGAAGGAGCAGAGGATGTACCACGAATAGTATGGCATCTCTTTGTGGGGGAGCAGGAAGGGTACGGTGAATGGGGTCATAGCGACCGTTTTGGCGCCGAAGAATCCGCTTAGGATCATGAAGATGGCCCAGAAGGGGGCGAGGAAGATGAAGCTGACCTTCATCCTGTCCCACATCATGGTGCTCTGCAGTTTCATCATCGCCTGCTGCTTCTTCATCGCTTTTTCAAGTTTCTTCTTGTCGTTGGTCTTTCGCGCCTGGTTATACTCGGTTCTCCACGCGGTGACCTCCTTCATGACTGATTTCATCTTCTTTACGTCGACCAAGAAACGGTTGGCGGCGGTGGTGATGACCGAGAGCGCTGCGGCCACGGTGAAGATGAGGAAGGTGGAGTCGGGGATCTCGGAGTAAGGTGCAAGGATGCTCTTCATGAAAGCCATAAACGATTCGACGAAGCTCATATCCTTTCTCCCTACATGTTCAAATAGTGAGTCTGAGCTGGAGCTTTTAGGTCTTTCCCAACAGCGCGCCCATGGCGGGGTACATCTCTTGGATGCGTTCCCGCGCCAGGATTTGGTAGTACTGTTCGATGATGCCGACCGTTAGAAGGATTCCCATGCCGGAGCCGAAAGCGCCGAGAAAGTCGGCGCCAGAGGAGATGAGGGCGACTATGATGCCCCCAAGCACCGTTACGGTGGGGATGTAACGCGAGAGGAGCTGCTGGATGGGGGTGGAAGAGCGTCGGAAACCTTCGATCTGCATGCCTGAGTCGAGAAGCTGTTTCGCTACTGTGCGGGCGTCCATACCTCCGACTTGGACCCAAGTTGTGGCGAAGAAGACGCATGCCACGATCATGAGGGCCAGGTAGATGACGGCGCGGAGAGGGTCGTGGGCGACGTTGGTCAGGTTTTGGGGCGAGATGACGTAGTAGACGAGCCCGCTCTTGGGCTGGTACTGCTGACCCTGCAGCTCGAACGTGCCTAGAAGGTTGAGCCAGAAGTTGCTGCCGGCCTGGTTATACCGCGCCCAGAGAATCTGGGAGATGAAATAGACGTTCCCGAAGAGGGCGGCTGCGAAGATGACTGGGATGTTGGAGACGTAGAGGAGCTTTATCGGGTATTTCCCTCGGAATCCCCGGTACCGCGCGTAGGATACGGGGACCTCAACTCTGAGGCCGTTAACGTAGATGATGATGAGGAGCGCGATGACCGTGGTGGCAAAGCCGACGAGGTCAGGAAGTCCCCCGCCCCGGTAGAGCGCTCTCAGCCACCCCTCCCCTCCTTGGAGGGCTTGGACGAACGCGATCCACGCACCGTAGTACCTGCCGTCGGCCATGGGCCCCAAGGGGGCGAAGCTGTCCCACCATATGGTCTGGGCGACGCCGGCGGCGATGAAGAGGCTGATGCCGCTTCCGAACCCCCAGCCTTTCTGGAGGAGTTCGTCGAGCATCATGACGACGATGCCCGCGGCGAGAAGCTGGATGAGGATGACGAGCTGGGTCTGGTAGGAGATCGCCCCATAGACGCCCCCGAGCATGTAGGCGAGCGCTTCGAAGAGAGTCATGACGACGGCCAGCACTTTGCTCGCTGTGGTGAAGAGCGCGCGGTCTGCGGGGTCGGACATGTTCACGTTGATCATTTTGGAGCCTGAGAGGATCTGTAAGATCAGACCGGCGGTGACGATGGGTCCGATGCCCAGCTCCATCAGGGTCCCCCTCTTGGAGGCGAAGATGACGCGCAGGGCACCGAAGGGGTCGGAGGCGCCTCCTTTCCCCAGACCGAAGAGAGGGATTTCTGACATGACGAAAAAGATGATGAGGACCATCGCTGTCCAGAAGAGCTTCTCGTTGAAGGCGACCCTGCGGGTGGGGGGAGAGATCTCGAAGGAGTATCTTCCGAGGGGCTTGAACAACTCGATGAAGCGGACCATTAGGGCTTCTCCTTACCTTCCACTAGCTCGATGCTCCCTCCCGCTTCCTCAATCTTCTTTTTGGCGGATTCGCTGTACTCGTGAACCGTGATCTGGAAGGGGCGTGTGACTTTT
Source organism: uncultured Candidatus Bathyarchaeia archaeon (assembly GCA_964432545.1). Taxonomy (GTDB): domain Archaea; phylum Thermoproteota; class Bathyarchaeia; order 40CM-2-53-6; family DTGE01; genus CAYSNV01. The sequence continues at coordinate 3,187 of CAYSNV010000094.1, forward strand.
CCGGCCCCAAGGAGTTTCTGGTAGCCACGCTCTACAAGGTTCAAGAGGACTTTCTCTGTGGCGGTCGCGACCTTGCCTTTGGGCGGGATGTCGATGAGCCGGTCAAGGTCTCCGACATTGATGGTGGCGAGCTCTCCTCTGCTGGTGGGGCAGATGAATCCATGCTTGCCGATACGGCCATACTCGTATCTTAACACATGTGTCCACTTGTGTTTGCACCAGCCAGCGTTTCCATGACCGCCTCGCATACCGCCTTTCCTGTGCTGGCCAGAGGTGCCCCAGCCATGGGTGCGGGAGCCTCGCTGCTTTCGGACTTTCCGTCGTCGCGTTGCCACTCTTTCTTCTCCTCTGCTGGGTGTTGTCTATGCGTGCAACTGCTTTAAGACACAGCTTTGATATAAAAACGTTGATTCGCAGAGCATGCCCGTCGTGTAGGGATGCGTAATGACTCGGGACTAATCTGGGAAATGGAGCGCGCTAGAGGCGGGAGTTAGGTCATCCGCTCGACGAGCTGATTGATTGCGGCGCCGCGGTAGCCGAGTTCCCCCCGGTCGTGAAAGGGCCGTTTTGTCCCGTGCTTGAATCCGCCTTTGGGAGGGTGAAGTCTGAAGACCTTCTGGAGGCCCTTCTGGTAGATGTGATGGAGAGGTGTGGTTCCAGTTAGGATCGCGTCGGCCATCTCCGAAGCATCCTTGAAGTTGAGTGTTGTCTGGAGGAGTTTCTCGTCGAGTCGTCCTTTCCCCCTTACGCAGCCCCGTTTAAGGATCAGGTTCGTGAGGGCGGGGCGGTCGATCTCTCCCCACGTGACGAGGTCTTTTACCGCAAAGAGCATACCCTTGGTGCTGGGGTCATTGGGGAGTAGAACGGCGTTGTACTTGTATCGTAGCCCCAGAAGCTGGAACGTTTTCTCGATTCCCTTTCTTATTCTCACCGCGCCGCGTATCCTGACGGCGAGAAGCGTGCGGGTCTCGGGCTCTGCTGCGGCCATGACTTTAGCCTGCCCAGTCCTCCTGAACGATGACGCGGTAGGTGTTTCTGAGGGCGTCGAATATCGCTAGGGCGGTGGAGGCGAGGGTGCTTGTGGATCCGTAGCTGCGTGTCCAGCAGTCTCTCACCCCAGCCAACCCAAGGATTGTCTTGGCGATCTCGCTGCCAACCAGGCCGAGGCCTCGAGGCCCAGGCATGATTTCGACGGCGACGCTGCCGCAGGATCCTCTCACTTTGAAGGGGACGGAGTGCTTTTGGTCGCAGCGGCATTCCCAGCTTCCACAGCCGCGTCGGACGGGGATAACGTTCAGCTTCGCTTGGAAGGTTGCTTTGTCGATGGCGGCCCTTACCTGTCGGGCTTTTCCGGCGCCGACTCCCACGTATCCCGACCCATCGCCGACAGCGACGACGGCTTTGAAGTGGGATTTCTCGCCGGCGTCTGTTTGCTTCTGGACCAGGCCGATGCCAAGCACTTCCTGCTTGAGGGAGGGGAGGAGCGCGTCGGCAACTTCGGGCTCCTTGATCTTGAGGCTG
>CAYSNV010000095.1:0-4705 GCA_964432545.1 uncultured Candidatus Bathyarchaeia archaeon
AGCTTCAGCCGCTCAAGCGTCATCGAGGTTGAAGACCCTGAGACATCTCCGCTTCTACCAGAGATTAATAAACAGATCAGCCTGGATTGGGATGTCACTCGAGAGATCTCTGAGGACAGAGTCGAGAGGCTCGTAGCAGACATCGCTAGGGAAGGAGATGTCTGTGATATCTGGCTCGATGAAGGAAGGAGAGGGAAAAGAAGGACTCTTAGGGATGACGTAGAATCATGTTCGAGGATCTGCCAAATCCTTAGTAGTCTGTAGAGCACGCACGCGCCTCGACCACAGTGACCACAACAGGAAGGCGAACAACGGAGCGTATACAAGGAGGAAGATAACGAATTGCATTGTTGTCTTCTTAGAGATAGAGAATAGGGGTGCCAACATCAATGGGGTAGGTATGGCAAAATGAGCGTTAACCAGATAGCAATGTAGCCTCGAAGCTTTGCGCTTCGGGCCCAATGCCACAGCCATCGAAACTGAGGAATAGTTGACGGGTCATTCAAAGGAAACTGCCTGACCACGGGGTTAGAAAGCACGCGCTTGTTCGCTCTGAATTACCCCAAATACGTCTACAACTTTTTATCCTCCCGTCCAATTCCTTTCTCTTTCATGACAGACCCTAAAAGCACACGGCTTATCCGCTTGGAGGACGTCTGGACGTGTGTGAGCTGGGCGGGGTTGAGGCCTAACGGTGGCGACGTGGAGTCAAGAACTGGGATGGCATTATGATCTCAAGAGGGGATATATCTGAGAAGGTATGAGCTCCCGAAAGGGTTGCGGTACTCCACCCTGAAGGAGAGAAGAGAGTTCTACAAGGAAGAGTTCGACCTGAAGCGCGTTCACGATTGGCTTAAGGAGTTGAAAGCGAAGCCTGTCTTTGCGGTCATCATAGGAAGGCACACGAAGCTGTACCCGAGAAAATACCGCGCAGACGCCTCCACGACAATCCTCATAGACGAGTACACCGGCCTTGAGGACGTGAGGAGTCAGATCGTGGAGTTCTTGCCCGAGTCGGTCTACTACGATCGTAACGTCTATGACGAGGAAGGCAGAATCCTAGGCCAGGAGCTGGCATTCGACCTTGACCCTGAGAACCTGACCTGTCCCATTCACGGGACTCTCGCCGACAAGATGAAGAGGTTCCAAGGGCTCAGCTTCTGCGAGCTTGAGCTGCGCATGGTCGAGGATGAGACCGTCAGGTTGCGTGAGCTGCTCTCTGAGACGTTCAGCAGGATCAGGGTCGTCTACTCAGGAAGGGGCTTCCACATCCACGTCTTTGACAAGGACGCGTTCAAGTGGAGTAGGAGACAGCGGGAGGAACTTGGAGATGACCTGAGGAAACGCGGGTTTCATATCGACGAGTGGGTAACATCCGGCGGGATGAGGCTGATCCGTCTTCCGTACAGCCTTCACGGCATGGTGTCGCGCATCGTGACCCCCTTAGAGGCGGGCGAGGTCGCTGGGTTTAACCCTGTGACAGACAGGAGGTGTCTGCCGAGGTTCCTGGGCGACCCTATTTCTTCTTAGTCTTCTTCTTTGCCCGTTTCGCCTTCTTCCTGACTTGTTTGGCCTTCTTCTCCTTCTTCTGATAGTAGTATTTTTTCTTCTTCTCTTCCTCAGCTAAAGCCATTCTGGAACACCATATTCTGAATAGGGGGTTCCTCCAGATAAAAGACTTTTCACCGTCTTCAGCTTAAGCAGCGAAATCGATTCGATCGACCTTCACCCCTTATGCGAGGCGGGAGGCCTCCGACCGAACGCGGAGAAACGTCAACCTGACATTGACAATGTGACCCCAGTCACCGTAAGAGGTGACGGTCCGCAGCGATCACGAAAGCCTTTAAATCCCGTCGACGACCATCGGTCTTCACGCAGGCAGAATCTGAGCTGTGGACAGTATGGGCGTGGGTGAGAATCGGGAAAGAATGGAAACGCCGGGAAGAATTTCCCTCGAGTACCACAAGAAATGTGAAGGGAAGCTGCAGGTCATGCCCAAATGCCCTATCCGTGACTACCAAGATTTCGCCTACTGGTATACCCCGGGCGTTGCTAAGCCTTGCCTGGAGATAGAGAAAGACCACGACCAGAGTTTCTACCTCACCAATAGGTGGAACTCCGTTGCCATCGTGACCGATGGGTCCAGGGTCTTGGGGCTGGGGAACATCGGCCCTGAGGCGGCGCTGCCTGTCATGGAAGGCAAAGCCCTTCTCTTCAAGTATCTGGGAGGCGTCGACGCCTTCCCCATCTGCCTCAACACTAACGACCCCCAACAAATAGTTGCGGCGGTGGAGTGGCTAGTTCCTACATTCGGGGGAGTCAACCTCGAAGACATTGAGAACCCCAAGTGTTTCCACATTCTAGAAGACGCCCAAAAGAGGGTCAACATACCGGTGTGGCATGACGATCAACAAGGCACAGCCACGATAATCCTCGCAGGGGTCATCAACGCTCTAAAGCTTGTGGGAAAGAAGATACAGGATATCGCGATCAGTCTGGTTGGCGCTGGGGCCGCCAACATAAGAACAGCGAAGATCCTCGTCAGCGCTGGGGCGACCCCAAGCCGCATCTTTTTGGTCGACAGAAAGGGAATCCTCAGCCAGAGGAGAAAGGATCTGGAGGAAGTGACAAAGAGAGATGCCTTGGTCGGAAAATGGAAGTGGAAGCTCTGCCTCACGACTAACGAGGAGCAACGGGAAGGGGGGATCGCTGAGGCGATGAAGGGAACCGACATCTGCATCGCCGCCTCGACGCCGGGGCCAGGCATCATAAAGAAGGAGTGGGTCAAAGGGATGGCAGACGACGCTATCCTCTTCGCCTGCGCGAATCCGACACCGGAGATCTGGCCGTGGGAGGCCAAGGAGGCTGGAGCCAGAATCATCGCAACCGGCAGGTCCGACTTCCCTAACCAAATAAACAACTCGCTGGTCTTTCCCGGCGTCTTCAGAGGCGTCTTGGACGTCCGCGCCAGGACTGTCACCGATGAGATGTGCATCGCCGCCGCAAGGGAACTCGCCTTCTTCGCAGAGCAGAGAGGCATCTCCGAGGAGAACATAGTCCCTCGAATGGACGAATGGACGGTTTTTGCGAAAGAAGCCGTCGCATGCGCCCTCAAGTCAATGGAGCAGGGCGTCGCCCGTGTTAGGCTTTCGAGGCGGGAATTGGAGGAACGAGCGATGTCGATTATCAAGAACTCCAGAGAGTCGATCACACTGCTGATGAAAGAGAAGAAGATAATCCCCCTAGATTGAAGCGACACCCTGCTCTGCAGGTTGCCCGTGTTCTTCAGCTATAGACCAACGTGCCGGAATGCGAGGTCTCGAAGAAGGGTTAGGAAGCGCCCGGCAGACTTACGTTCTCTCGCCAAATATCTTCGCCTGCATCTCGTCAAGAAAAGTCTGGGCTTGAGTGAGGAGCTGCCTTCCTTTGTCAGTGACGGAGTAGTATTTTCTTGCGGGTCCGAGCCCTCCCTTTTTTTCCTCTTTCAAGACTATGTATCCTTCTTGAACTAGGCGGTAGAGGACAAGGTAGGAGGTGACCTTGCCAGGTTTGAAGCCGTACCTGTCCTTTATCTCCGCGTAGATCTCGTAGCCATATTTTGGCTCCTCTTCAAGGAGGCTCAGAATGTATATCCACAGGTTCTCTATCGTGAGTTTACGTTTGAATCTCTCGAAGGCCAATTGGTTCTCCACTCAACGTATGTCGGTTGCACAGTGCGCGAACTGGCTCATTGGTTTTGGCGAGCGCTTGCTCTGGGGTCTCTCCAGATCGCATTACCGAGCGATCAGCATCTGTTTCTCTTCGCTTATCAAGACTGTCTTTGAGACCTCCCTAGGAGTCTTGCGCCCGCTGGATCTATGTCAAAGGTAAACACCTTGTAACCAGGGAAGAGCTTTCCGATTCTCTTGGCGGCTTTTTCCGCATCGTCTGCGTCGAAAGTGGAGTGTGCTGCCTCACCAACCATGTTTTGGGTCGCTCCGATGGCCCCTGCGTCTTGGAGAGCAGAGACGACTCGCTGCAACCTGTCAGTCATGAGGCCGAGGTTTTCAGCGAAGTTGAGGCTGTGTTTGTAGAACTCTGCGAGTGTTGGCTTGTTCCGTATCTTGGTGAGCGCGTCTTCTCCAAGGGCGTTGATTCTCTCTCGTAGTTCCGGCTTGCCTAGGACTGATTTGGTGTAGATGGGGCTGATGTACACGGCGAGGAGCCTGACATCTGCGGGGACAAGAAGCCTGTCTACGGATGCTATTCCCGGACCCCCGGCTTCCACGGTCAGTACGCAGCCTCCCACCATTAGAGCGGCTACGGTTCCGAGTCCAGTCTTGGCCTCTATTTCGGCGGCGTGCGCGAGCATCCCGATCTGATTAAGTGAATGTTCAAGCTCGAATAGCCGTGATAGCGCCAACGCCGTTGAGAGCGCCCCTGCCCCGCTTGCCCCGAAACCCGCGCCTATGGGGACTCTGACCTCATGCTCGACATCGACCTTAAAATGCTCGCCGACTACTGCGAGCACCTTCTCCACGACCGCTTTGGTCGTTAATGCTTGGTCGGAGAGATGCCCGTTGATGAATACCCTTACTGAATCTTGCTCCGATTTGGAGGCTTTGACTCTCGTCGTCACCCCTTCACTTATGACGAAGCCCCCGCCAAGCGCGCCGATATGCTTAGGATCCTTGAGAGGTACGCCGTTTTCGTCCCGGTCGTGAAT
>CAYSNV010000096.1:0-4680 GCA_964432545.1 uncultured Candidatus Bathyarchaeia archaeon
CCGGCTTCTTCCTCAGATCGCAGCTTGAAGAACTAGTCCAGCATTTCCTCTCCTCGGTCGTGAGTATCCACGTGGAGGGAGCAGGAGGGGCTGTCAGCCCCTCGTCCACCACCTTGATCATATTGTCGAGCTCGGTCGGGATGCTCCTGCTCGGCGCACTCCCCGCATACTACCTCTACGTCAAGCGGAAAACGATCCTCGACCTGGCACAACACACCGGTCTGTACGCGGTGTGGAGGTTTCTCTACCGCCGATGGTACCTCAACAGTCTGTTTTACAAGGGCTTCGTCTCCCCTGCCCTCAGCTTCAGCGGCGGACTCTCCAGCATCTTCGAGAGCAAGATCGTCGACGGCTTCAACCAGTCTCTGTCCACGGGCACACAGAGGCTGTGTGGATGGTTTAGGAAGTCGCACACAGGGGTGTTGAATGACAACCTCGTCGGCATGGCTGTCGGCTTCATCGTTCTGATGCTCCTATTGATCCGCTTCATCTTGAGGTGACCCGAAGTGATAGACACCTATGCCCTGATGCTGCAATCAATCGTCATCCCTGCCATCGGTGCTCTTCTCGTTCTTGCGGCGGGAGATAAGGCCAAGGGAGCGACAGGATGGATCTCCTTCCTCATCCTCGCATACCCTCTCGCCTTACTTTCCTACATCAATCTCGGAATCTTCACAGGCCATATCACGGGAAGTCTTCAAGCATCCTACCCGTGGTCACCCTACCTTGGCGACGTCGCCCTCCTTGCGGATGGACTGAGCGCCCCCATCGCCCTCACAATCTGCCTGCTCTGCGCGTTGATCTCCATCTACTCAGTCAAATACATGGGGGATGCACCCCACCAGCCATCCTACTACGCCCTCTACCTGCTCTACGCGGCGGGCATGATAGGAACAGTCCTGGCAGTCAATCTCGCCGTCTTCTTCCTCTTCTTTGAGCTGATGCTCCTCCCCTCGTGGGCTCTCATCGGCGTCTGGGGGACAGGGAGAAAGGAGGCGATCGCCTTCAAGTATTTCATGTTCACGGAGGCCGGGGCTCTCTCGCTTCTTGCCGGCATCCTCCTGCTGCGGTTCAACACGGGAAGCTTCAACATCTTGGAGATCGCCGGGAAGCTGCAAGGGCTGACTGGTGCAACGACTATCTCCGTTGCCATCCTTATCCTGATCGGCCTCTTCGTGAAGATGGCGATCTTTCCCCTTCACAACTGGCTTCCAGACGCGCATGCCGAAGCCCCCACACCCATAAGCGCGCTGCTTTCACCGGCCATGATCGGGATAGGAGGGTACGCCGTGATCAGAATCGTCTACACGCTCTTCCCCTCGATAATCCTCAACCGTGAATTCATGTACTCCTTGTCTGTGCTAGCCGTGATCACCATGTTCTACGGAGGCCTGATGGCTCTTGCGCAGGCAGACATTAAACGCCTCCTCGCCTACTCCAGCATCAGCCAGATGGGCTACCTCCTCTTCGGCATCTCCTCCATCTCCATACTGGGGCTCACCGGCGCAGGACTCCTCTACGTCAGCCACGGCCTCGCGAAAGCGGCTCTGTTCATGGTGGCGGGCATCTTCATGCATAATCTGGGGACCAGAAAGATAAGCGACCTCGGCGGCCTCGCAGCAAGGATGCCTATCACCGCCACCGTCACGTTGATCTCCTTCCTGAGCTTGGCCGGGGTGCCTCCCATGCTAGGCTTCTGGGGAGAGCTCTTCGCTTTCGCCGGCTCCCTCTACACCGGGGTTGCAACCCTCGCCACCGTCGACATGGGCAGGGTGTGGGTGACCGCCTTGGCGGTTATCTCGTCAATACTCACCGCAGGTTACGGGCTGTGGGCTGTGAGGAGGATCTTCTTCGGAGAGCTGAAAGAGAGCCTCTCCGACGCGAAAGAGGCCTCAAGCGAGTTCGTCGCCCCTCTCGTGGTCTTGACCCTGCTGCTGGTGCTCTTAGGAATCTATCCTACGCCACTGAGTAAGCTCCTCGGCGAATTCTTCTCTCAGCTTCTCCCCTAGTGTTCTCTGCAGGCATAGTATCAAGCGCGGTCAGTCGCTGGAATTCGGTAGACCATCTAAGGACTGTGATAGGCAATTTGATACCTGTCTGCTCCTCTAATTCGCTCTCCACTTTGTAGGTTCGCTGTGGGCTGAGGAGTAACCCAAGGGATAGATTAATAGGCGATACGGAAGCATAGATTGTCTGAATCTTAAGCTGTGAAATCTCTATGAGCGAGCTCTGGCCCTACATTCTGCCCTTGCCAATCAAAAAGAGTCGACAATACGATGTCCTATTCTCTTTGTTCAAATCGAGGGCTTCCGTCGACATCATAAGATTATGCTCCATGGAAGGAGTTACTTACCAAAAGGATCTTACCAGAACGCTGCCTTACTCAAACAAGACCATCCTCAACCGTTTGAAGTCTCTCGTCTTAACAGATGTCCTTTCCGAAGGGATGGAGAAATCCAAGAATAAACGCGCATGGGTCAAATGGTATAAGCTCACCAGCCTAGGAAAGTGGGTAAAACTCCTTATGACCCCTCCCCAGACTCTTCCAAGAGCTAAGATCAAAGAACTGATAGGAGAAACCTTGGAATTATACGTCGAGGGCGCTGTACGAGTCTGCCTTGAACACAAGATCAATCCCGAGATCATAAAGACCGCGTTCGAGAACATGTACCAAAAGACTACTCTGAAGAATCTCCCAACCCAATAATCAGCCCATCCCCGCTCATTTCCACGAGAAGGTTTGCTGGACTAGAGGTAAGAGCGCTCTAAAAGCTATTCGCCTTGAGATATCAGTCACTCTATGCCTTCTATCCCAAGCAATATGCCGTCATAAACTCGATTCTTCAAGGAAAGTCTTATTAACTCTGTGTAATATTTTACATCTCGATATATTATTTTACAACGCGTGGATTTTATGAAAATCGAGCTCAGCAAATTAGTTGCGTTTGTAGCGGTCTTCGCAGCGATGGATGTGATACTTGGAGCTCTGCCTGCATGGTGGATAAGCTGGGCCGCGATTATAAAGCCTCTTCATGGCATCTTTCTGGGGCCTATCGGCGGGGTACTCGCGGCCTTTGTTGGAGGTGTCATCGGAAATCTTGTGTGGCCTCAGACTGCTGTTCTTGCCTTGTTCACTTGGGTTCCTGGCTTAGTCGGCGCTCTGGGAGCAGGTCTGATGGTTAAGCGTTCATGGAAGCCTGTAGCTGCTCTACTAACTGTCCTCATCGTATTCTTCTATTTGCATCCGGTGGGGAGGGTTCTCGCGTTATGGGCGTTGTATGATAAAGTGGTAGCTCTAATCCTCATCTATCCTGCGGCTTTACTATTTCAGAAGATGCTTGAGTCAGGTTCGAGATGGAGATATCTGACGCCATCGCTAACACTCATATCCTTCGTGGGTACTCAGATAGACAACATGGTGGGAAATGTCTTATTCATATTCTTGGGACTGTATGAGCTGTTCGGGATCCCAGTCGACTCTCTCTTGCCGTTGTACGTGACTGGCGCATTTGTGATGACGGCTCAAAGAGTTGTGATCGCAATCATCGCGGGCCTGTTAGGTACACCGTTGCTAAAAGTCCTTCGCGGGTCGAGAGCTATTTCTTGGCCGTTGACCTAACTTGGAAATTAATTCGCAGCGCGCGCTATTGTTCTCGAAGAGGTTTTGCACATCGCGTCTTAAGGGGCATTGATCCAGTTCTATAAAAACGTTAGTTCTGTTTCATTTGACTTACAGGAGTTCGAGGCTCATTACTATAGTAGCTAACACAAGTATTTGACTATATTTAATCTGAATCTCTTTGTTCTCAGTGTCTTTGAGATTTCTTTCTTCATGGCTTCGAATGTTGGATGGATGCGGTTAGCCTGTATGATGTCCTTGCCCTGCCTCCAGCATTCCTCGATGGGGTTGAGTTCTGGTCTGGCTGTGGGGAACCACCTGACCTTTATGCAGCTGCGATTCTTGCGTAACCAACGTTGGACTCGTCCGTTGCGGTGGTGGGGTGCAGACTTGTCGAGGAAGATGAGGGATACGCCGAACCTCTGTTTGAGCTCCTTCATGTAGGCGAGGAAGCTTTCACCGTTTATCGCATCGTACTGACGGAAGAGTTGCCTACCATCGAGGGAGAGGGCGCCGAAGAGGCAGGTGCGATGGTGGGAGCCCGTTGTCAATGCCAGTGGCGTGCTTCCCCTCTTGGCCCACACGTAACGGGAGACAGAGTCGTAGAGGAAGATGGACTCGTCCTCGCATAATACCGTCCAACCGCTCCTTTCCGCCTCTTTTACCGCCTTTTTCGCCCTTTTTTAAACCGCTTCACTTCTTCGTCCGGGGCGGCGTTGACGTGCCTTCTACCGGGTCGCTTTCGTGAGAGCCCCCAGGAGTGCAAGAGGCGGGTGATGTGCATGAGCGAGTACCGTACCCCGGTCTGCTCACAGACAAGCTTCAGGACCTCTGTGGCGGTGGTGTACTCCTTCCCCTCCACGATTCTCCTTATGCGCTCTATCTGCATGCGGGAAACTTTGGGAGGCTTTCCAGACTTGGGCTTATCGCGCAGGCCGGGAAGCCCCTCCTCCTGGAAGCGGTACTTCCAATAGAGGACTTTGGAGTGGGGGCAGTTATGCTCCCTGCCCACATCGTAGGAGGAGAGGCCGTCCAAAAGCTTCAGCACCATCAGAATCCTC
>CAYSNV010000097.1:0-4670 GCA_964432545.1 uncultured Candidatus Bathyarchaeia archaeon
TCCTACGAGTGCCCGACGAGAAGTTCAGGGACAAGATGGCGAAGAGCATGAGGGAGTGGGTGACATCCCTGCGGAGGGAGCTGGGCTCCACTCCTGAAGCGCGACTGATAAAAGAGCTGCTGCGTCAAGGCTACCAAAGACTGCTGGGGATCGACGTACGCCCAGACGCGCCCACATCTGAGGAGGAGAGCATGTGGGAGATGGAAGTCAAGAAGAGACACCTCTCTCCAGAATGGCTCCACCAAGAGGACGTTGTGGAGGGCCGCCGGGGGAGAACCGTCAAGGTTGCGGAAGGAGTGAAGATAGTCCAAGCAGACTACAAAGCGACGAAGCTGATCCGGATTACGGCAGAACTGGCAGGAGAGAAGATGGTGAACGTCACATTTTCAGGGGATTTCTTTATCATCCCGGAGAACAGCTTGCACCATTTGGAATCCATGCTGGAGGGAGCATCTTTAGACAGGGCAGAGATCCAACGGATAGTGGAAGATTTCTACAGAAGTGATGTCCAGACCCCGGCTGTTCGGGCCGGCGACTTCGTCGAAGCTCTGATGAAGCTGAAGGAGGCGGCATAGAACCCTCCACTACCAGAACACTCGTAGAGAGTACAGAAGGACGGAATGCTTTGAGGCCGTCGCCAGGTTTCTGTCGTTGAGACCGAGGATAGCTGAAGCCTAGAGAATGATCGGCAGGAGCCTCTCGCGTTCTTCGATGGAAACATGTAACGCGTGAGACTCAGACCTCTACTGCAAGAGTCCCCGCGGCTTTGGCGACGAGCTCTGTGATGTCTAGTACTCTGATCGTGTCATTGGTCTCCGCTGCAGCATCCATTATGTTGAGTTTGCAGGTCTGGCACGCAGAGGCGAGGATGTCCGCGCCTACGTCGTGGGCCTCTGCAAGCTTCACGACTCCTTGCTTCAACGCGATTGACGGGAACGTAGCTTTCATGAGGCCGCCGGCGCCGCAGCATTGCGTGAGGTCTCTCGAGTAGACAAGCTCCACGAGGCTGGCTCCGGGAAGATTCTCTATAAGCTTGCGCGGGGGTTCAAAGACGCCCATCAGTCTCCCAAGCTCGCATGGGTCGTGATAAGCGATACGCGCGTCGATTCTGTTTTTGAGCTCAAGTACTCCTTCATCCAGCGCCCGCTCCAGCACCTCGGTGATGTGGAGAACCTCAAAGCCGAGTTTTCCAGCGATCTCGGGGTACTCGCTCTTGAGAACCCTGTAGCAGCCTGGACAGGAGGTGACGACGGTGCGCGCTCCCAGCCTTTCGATGACTTCAATGTTATGCTTTGCGAAAGCCGCTACGTGCTGTAGCTTTCCCGCCGCGAGCAGGGGGTTGCCGCAGCATCGCTCGCTCGCTCCCAGCAGGGTCCAGTCTAGGCCCATCTTGTTCAGCAGCGTGACGGTGGAGGCGGCGATGCTCATCGCGCGGCCTGAAAGTACTGTCGAGCACCCTGTGAAGTAGATGAGTTCAGCAGGCTTGTTGACTTTCTTGACCGAGTTGGTGAGATCCATGTAGTCGATCCATTCAACCCTTGCCTCTGCAGGAAGGTTGAAGACGTTACCGCTCTCAGTGATATACCCCTCGACCATGTTCACCGGCTCCAAGTTCAGGCTCAGCTCATCCAGGCGATGCCTGACGGCCCTGTACGCGTCGATTGTTCGAACGCCCGCGGGGCAGCGGTATTTGCAGTAGCCGCAGAGCGTGCATTCGAACATCCTGTCCCTAACTTTCGGGGTGGGGGTGAGGCCCTCCTCAACTATGCCCCTGATCAGCTGCATCCGGCCTCGAGGGCTCTCAGACTCCCACGTAGAATGTGCATGGATGGGGCAGAGGGTGACGCAGAACCCGCATCTGATGCATTTGTGCGCATCGAGGATGTATTCTTCGATCGCGTGTCTACTCTGCAATCTTGATCTGCACCTCCCCCAGAGGGTAAGGGCCACCCTTACCTTTTCCCGGATTGAGTATCAATCTCGGGTCAAACAGCTTCTTGATAGCTCTCATAACGGTAACGGAGGAGCCGTGCTCCAACGCTATGTAAGGAGCTTTGACCAGTCCGACCCCATGCTCAGCGGTGATGCTTCCCCCTAGGGGGAGTACGATATCCTTGTAGAGGATGTCTAGCCCCTTCATGAAGGCGGATCTTTCCTCCTCGACCCTGTCGTCAAAGACGAAGGTTGGATGGAGATTCCCATCCCCGATGTGCCCAAAATCTCCCAAGCCCACACCGTCAACTTCCAGCATCTTTGGGATCCTCTCTATTCTTGAGGCGGCTTCAGGCAGCTTGGACAATGGAAGTGTGCAGTCTTCAAGCATGGTGGACGGTCGCAGCCGTGCCAGTGAAGGGAGAGCCGACTTACGCGCCGTGATCAGCTTTGTGCGATACTGCGCGTCCGATGTCCTCTCATGGTATCGTGGGCTCTCTTTCAGGCAGATGTCCATGAGCGCCTCTAAAGTCTTCGGTACATATTCGCTGGTTCCCCCGACATCGATCAGCATGAAGTTGCCTTCAGGCAGATCTTTGACGCCCGCGTATTCAAGAGCGAGCTCGGTGGTTTTCTCATCCATGAACTCGATCATCTCGGGAATGATTCCCGCCACTCTTGTCTTCGCCGCAGCTTTCGCGAGGGAGTGGACCGAGTCGTAGATGAAGACGGCGGTCCCGTAATGTTGAGGCAGGGGCCAGATCTTAAGGCAGACCTTTGTCACCACACCGAGGCAGCCTTCAGAGCCTGTTATCAGTCTGGTCAAATCAAGGTCAGACACCGATTTCAGGGTCTGGGACCCCGTGTGAATGATGTCTCCTGAAGGCAAGACCACCTCAAGCCACAGCACGTAGTCCCGTGTAGAACCATACTTCACCGTTCTGTCTCCCGAAGCGTTAGTGTTGACCATCCCGCCGATTGTGCACGCGATGCCGCTCGAGGGGTCTGGCGGGAAGAAGAATCCGTACCGCATGAGTCTCTCGTTTAGGAAATCGTAGATGACCCCTGCCTCGACCACCGTCAACTGGTCCTCAATACTGATTGAGAGAATCCGGTTCATGCCGCACATGTCGAGCAGAATCCCTCCGAGTAAAGGGAGACCCGCACCCGAGGCGCCGGAGCCCCCTCCCCTGGGCGTCACCGGTATCCTGTATCGGTTGGCGAGATTCATTATTGAACAGACCTGAGCGGTCGTTGTCGGTCTAACCACCACATCTGGCATGTAGCGGTATATCGTCGCGTCACGAGCGTAGCAGATCAGGTCTTCATACGCGTCTGTGACGTTCTCTGCCCCGACGATTTCCTGAAGCTTCTCGATCACTTTGGAGGATACTTTCCCATACCTCAATTTGACTGCCATCTCGTTTCCCGCCAGCCTTTTCGAAGGTTGGCATTGTCAACATGGACGGCGGTACATATTTATTCTTGTCGAACCGTTTGCCAACAGGACAAGATAGCAAGACATGCAGCGAACCTCGTCCGAACCCCTCGTTCCTGTCTGGACCCACGATTGATTGCCACCTACATTCTGTGAACAACACATCATTTAAGTAGCCGTTTCAGACTTGCGGTATAAGGAATCTCGACGAAATCGTCAAACTTGGGTCCAAGGTATCTTTATATGATGTACGCCTATATTAACGTCGTTAAACACCGCGTGTTGCTGGGAAACCTACCGTGAGGGGTGAAACGAAACTGTCGAAGACCCCTGAAATCAAAAGCATCATCGGAAGACAGAGACCCGAACACCGCCACCAATGTGCCAAGCGTACGAGCGAAATCTATCTCACCTCAATCAATTCATTGGCAGCCATCTACCGTTAAAAGAGGGAAGGGGTACGCCCATGAGACGACTCCCGTTTGCATACGCTATTCTAATTCTCACGGCAGGTTCGCTTGGAGCTGCCCTTGGTCGAAACCTCATCGAGTTGTTTTTCATGGCCGAGCTTGTGTCCATCGCGTTCTTCTACATCTTCTTCTCTGTGATCGTTCCCGCCATCTTTCCCCGAAGAGTGAAGGCAGATGCTATCTTCCTCGGAGGCGCGGCGAAGCCTCCCTACGTCCGCTCTGAGGAGATCTATACCCCCCAGCTTCCCCTTATTTCCGGTAAGATCGATCGAACATGGGAACTCTACTATGATGCCAAGAAATTCAAACCCTACTCCAAAGAGGTAACGAGATGAAAGAAGCGGTATTCGCCCCCTTGTTTCTCCTCCCGTTCTCCGCAGCCCTCTCTATCCCTTTAGGGCTGAAATCGAGAAGGCTCAGAAATGCCTTCATTACTACAATCTTCGGAGTGAGTCTTCTGGTTAACACCTTCTACCTGATAGAATCGATGAGCGGCGAGCCGTTTCATGTCCAGCTGGGGGGAATTCTGATAAACGCCGCGTCGCTCTACATGTCTGAGCTGGTTTTGCTCCTTGGTTTTCTCGGCATCCTCTACAGCTTCGACTACATCGAAGAGACACCCGAAAATCAACCCTACTACGTGCTCTACCAACTCTTCATCGCAACGATGATCGGGATGAGCTCGAGCTTCAACATAGTTGTCATCTTCATCTTTCTGGAAGCCAGCAGCGTCAACAGCGCTATACTCGTGATGTTCAGTAGGAGGCGGAGCAGCATATCAGCTGCTCATCGATACTTGGCGCTCAGCTTCCTAGGAGCGATCATTATAC
>CAYSNV010000098.1:0-4630 GCA_964432545.1 uncultured Candidatus Bathyarchaeia archaeon
CAGTAACATTTATTAATGATTCATTATCGCCTATAATGAAACCATACTGAACATACCTCTAGAAGACCACGAGGAATTGGAAAGATGGGAAAGAAGGTCACCTGCCCGGAATGCGGTGTCGAGTACAACGCACCCGACGACGTCATGATTCGAGAGATCCTCACCTGCCCCGACTGCGGCCTCGAAGTCGAGATCACCAGCGTCGAGGGCGAAAAGCTGGGATGCCGAAAGATCGTCATGGAGAAAGAGGACTGGGGTGAATAGCCTGGCATCGCAGATCGGCATGATATGTGACCACATCCGCCCCGATGAACGCATGCTGATCGACTCCGCAAGAAACAAAGGGATTGACCTCCACGTCTACAACGCGGAGGACATCTTCTTCGAGGTCACCAACCCGAAGGAGAAGTTCCTAGAGCCCGTCATCCTCCAGCGAAGCATCAGCTACTTCCGCGGACTCCACATCACCGCGCTCCTTGAGAGCAAAGGCGTCAAAGTCGTCAACTCCTACAAGGCAGCCTCGATATGCGGAAACAAGGCCCTCACCTCGATCGCCCTCTCAAAGCACAGAATCCCCACGCCCAAGACGCTTCTCGCCTTCACAGAAGGAGCAGCTCTCAAAGCTCTTGACACGCTCGGCTATCCCGCGATCCTGAAGCCGGTGATCGGAAGCTGGGGGCGGCTCATCGCGCCCCTGAAGGATGTCGACTCGGCCAAAGCCATCTTCGAATCACGTGAGTACATGTTCCCGCTCTACCAGATCTACTATCTTCAAGAGATGATTGAACGCCCCCAACGCGACATCCGGTGTTTCGCCATCGGCGATCACGCCGTCGCGGCGATCTACCGCTACTCCGCCCCCGGGGACTGGAAGACCAATATCGCGCGCGGGGGCAAGGCCGAGCCCTGCCCCATAACCCCCCAGATCGAGGAGCTGGCACTTAAGGCGGCGAAGGCAGTCGGCGGCGGGGCTTTCGGGGTGGATATCATGGAAAGCGACCACGGTCTCCTTGTCCACGAGGTCAATTCAACCACCGAGTTTAGGAGTACGACCGAGACAACTGGGGTCGACATTCCAGGGATTCTGCTCGACTACCTGGTGGAGACAGCGAGGACGTAGAATCGATGATCAGAGTCACCGTCTTGGGCGGCTCAGGATACGTCGGAGGTGAGCTCTTACGCCTCCTCTTGGCACATCCCGAGGTCGAGCTCAAGAACGTCGTCTCCCGCACCCACGCGGGCAAATATCTCTTCAAGATCCACCCGAACCTGAGAGGGCGGACCCAGCTCAGATTCACCCCCTTAGACATCACAGCGATTACGCAGGACTGCGATCTCATCTTCACGGCGACCCCGCACGGCTCAGCGATGAACTATATCCCTCAGATCCTGCAGCAGGGAGTCAGAGTCGTCGACATGAGCGCGGACTACCGTCTGAAGAGCCCCCAAGACTATGTCGCATGGTACGGCTGGGAGCACAAGTCTCCAGCGCTTCTTGCTGAGGCAGTCTACGGGTTGCCGGAACTCCACCGGGAGAAGATCAAGAACGCACGCTTGGTGGCGTGCCCAGGCTGCATGGCCGCTGCGACGATACTGGCGCTGGCGCCCCCTATCAAGTATGATCTCATCGAGGAGAAGCGGGTAGTCGTTGATTTGAAGATCGGCTCCTCAGGCGCAGGTGCGCAGCCGACCCCCGCCTCACACCACCCCGAAAGGGCAGGAGGCGTGAGGCCCTATAAGGTCGTGGGTCACCGTCACATCGCGGAGGTCGAACAGGAACTGAACCTGTTGGGTTCCAAACCCGTCACCGTCTCCTTCACCCCTCACGCAGTCGACATGGTCCGTGGCATTATGGCGACCGCCCACACCTTCCCTCTCAGACCCCTCGCCCTCCCCGACGTGTGGAAGGTCTACCGAGACTACTATAGTAAAGAGAGGTTCATCCGCCTAGTAAAGGATCGAGAAGGCGTCTACCAGCTTCCCAACCCAAAAATCTTGGCGGGATCAAACTACTGTGACATCGGCTTCGAACTTGACCCCCACATCAACAGGCTCCTCATCTTTTCAGCGCTCGACAACCTGATGAAGGGCGCCGCCGGCCAGGGCATCCAATGCATGAACATCATGAGCGGGTTCAACGAGGCCGCCGGGCTTGGAGAGCCGGGAATCCATCCGGTGTAGAAGCCGATGATCGTCATAAAGCTTGGCGGATCAATCCTTGAGGACTACATGCCAGACGGGTTCATCGAGGACCTCAAGAGCGCTCTCCAAGGCGAATCTGCTGTCTTGGTCCACGGTGGAAGAAAGATCGTCAACGAGGTCTCCGCGAAGATGGGGAAGGAGCAGCAGTTCGTCGTAAACCCGAAAGGCTTCAGAAGCCGCTACACTGACAAAGAGACGATGGAGATCTTTACGATGGCGATGGCGGGCAAGATCAACAAAAGCCTAGTTGCATCGCTCCTTAAGCACGGCCTAAAAGCCGTCGGGCTCTCCGGGATTGATGGTGGGGTCGCGGAAGCTGAGCGAAAAAAAGAGCTCGTTGTCCAAGATGAACGGGGAAGGAAAAAGATCATTGACGGAGGCTACACAGGAAAGATCCTCCGCGTTAACATCCCGCTCCTCAAACTCCTGACTGACAACGGCTTCCTGCCCGTCGTGGCCCCCATCGCTATCGGAACCGAGTTTGAAGCCCTCAACATCGATGGAGACAGGATGGCGGCCTACCTCGCAGGCGCGCTAAAGGCTGATCAGCTCCTTCTCCTCACCGACGTGGCGGGACTCCTGCTTGATGGGAAGATCGTCCCCAAGATTACCCCAGGAGAGTTGCAGGACCTCCGATCCAAGATCGGTCACGGCATGATCACGAAAATCTACGCGGCGCAGGAAGCGCTCCAAATGGGCGTCAAAGAGGTTTTGATTACTTCCGGAACAAAGGAAGGCGCGATCACCCAAGCTCTCCAGCACCAGGCAGGCACGTTGATAACCAATGAGTAGCCGCGACGTGATCCAGGTTGAGGACACGTTTGGCGCAAACGCCTTCGCGAAACGTCCTCTCGTCCTGGCCAAAGGCAGCGGAGCAACAGTCTGGGACCTAGAAGGAAGAGAGTACATCGACTGTACCGGCAGCTATGGCTCCTGCCTCGTTGGATATTGCCACCCCAAAATCGCTCACGCGATCAGCGAGCAGGCAACCACTCTCTCCTCCTGCCACGGATACGCCTACAACCCCGTGCGCGCAGAGCTGATGAGCAAACTCGTCAGGATCGCGCCGAGAAGCTTAACCAAAGTCTTCCTCTCTAACAGCGGCACCGAATCGGTAGAATGCGCCCTGAAGGTCGCACGCAGGTACGCTGGGAAGAAAGAGATCATCGCTATGGTAGGTGGCTTTCACGGTAAGACGCTGGGAGCGCTCTCTGCGACATGGAACATGAAGTACCGAGAACCCTTTCAGCCTCTGGTTCCAGGATTCAGGCATGTGCCCTACGGCAGCCTAGAGAAAGCTGAGGAGGCGGTCACCCCGGACACAGCCGCCATCATCGTCGAACCGATACAAGGCGAAAGCGGCGTCAAGGTGCCACCCGAAGGGTATCTGAAAGGGCTCCGAGAGCTCTGTGACAGACGGAACATCCTTCTCATCATCGACGAGGTGCAGACAGGGTTCGGACGAACGGGAAAGATGTTCGCGTGCGAACATTGGGACGTGGCTCCAGACATCCTCTGCTGCGCCAAAGGCGCTGCAGGAGGCCTCCCCATAGGCATCACTCTTGCGCGAGAAGATGTGATGACCCGCCTTGGGCGCGGGGAGCACTCCAGCACGTACGGGGGAAACCCCATTATCGCAGCCGCTGCCTCCACCACCATCGACATCATCGTTGAAGAGAAGCTGCCACAGAAAGCCGCCGAGCTGGGCAGTCACCTCCTCGGCAAGCTGAAGGGTGCCCAAGCCGAGTACAAGATTATTCGGGAGGCGCGGGGACGCGGCCTGATGATAGGAGTCGAGTTCAGGTTCGACATCCTCGGCATCATTAACGGATGCATGAGCCGTGGAGTCTTGGTGCTGGATGCGGGAAGAACGGTGATGCGTCTTCTCCCACCTCTGGCGATCACCAGCGAGCAGCTCGACAGAGCCTATGATGTGATAGTGAACGTCGTTGAAGAGAAAGAGCGTACATCAGTACCCCGTCCGCCTCCTTGAGCAGATGCTCCGAATCTACAGCCCCTCCACGTGCGAGCAGGCGGTAGCCGACTTCCTCCAGAGGGAGATGAGGAGACTGGGGTTTAGGGTCTCCTGCGACAAGGTGGGGAACGTCATCGGCGAAATCGGTCGCGGCTCCCCCACGATACTCCTGTGTGGGCATATGGATACTGTCCCAGGGGCGATTCCGGTCACATACAAGGGGGGGGCGCTCTACGGACGGGGAGCTGTCGACGCCAAAGCTCCGCTCGCCTCCATGATCATCGCAGCCCATGAACTCTCTGGCTCTTTGGATGCGCGACTGATTGTCGCCGCCGTCGTCGATGAAGAGGGTGAAGGAAAAGGCATCAAGGGACTGCTGCACCGCAACCTCTCCCCCGACTACGCCGTATTCGGCGAACCGAGCGGATCCGACAACATCGTCATCGGCTACAA
>CAYSNV010000099.1:0-4627 GCA_964432545.1 uncultured Candidatus Bathyarchaeia archaeon
CAGAGAGACCGCTCCCTCCCCATATAAATCACGAATTATTTAATTCGCCCGCGCGAGATTGGTCTGCTCCTAAATCAGTTACATTCCCGAGATAGCAAGACTCGATGTCTGCAACTTAGCTGCGCAAAGCCGAGATCGAAGGCTTAAATAGCGTGAGATGAACCTAAAGATCGAGGGTTCATCCTATGCTCGGCAGCGATCTTGGCAGTGTGGTGGTCTACAGTCGTGACATGGTGAAGCTTGGAAAAGTGAAGGACTTCGAGATCGAACCTGCGGAGATGAAAGTGACAAGTCTCATAGTCAAGCTTGAGGATCCCGTTGCCGAGGCTCTCTTTGGAAAGAGGCCTAAACTTCGTAGCGCGAAGGGAAAGACTTCCACTTCACTAATCGACACGTTCAAGGACGCGATCGTCCTAAAGGAACCTCTTAAAGGGCTGAAAGGCTCCATCCAAAGCCTCTAGGACTTGGGAAGCTGAGCCGCCTATTTCAGCGGAGATTCAAGGTTGAGCTGATCCGCAATACCTTGGAGGTCCTTCCAGACCTTGAAGTAGAGCGGTACGCCAGTCCTCCTACGTTGCTCTTCAAGCTCCCTCTCCTTATCGCCGTGGATGTAGATGCGGTCTTGACCTTCGGCTTTCGGTGATGCTTTAATCTCTTTTATCATGAGGTCTACGCGCTCCTTAAACTCGCCTACCGGGGTGAATGCGTCTACATCGACAGCGCCGAGGAAATGACCGATGTTGGAGGGCCTTGGATCCAAGGGGCCTCCCACGTGAGGTCCGCAGGCAGCTCCGGGAAGAGCCCCGGACAGTATATCCACGAGCAGCGCTAGGCCATATCCTTTGTATCCCGCCGTCTCCTCAAACCCCCCTAAGGGGAGGAGCCCCCCACGCTTCGTCTGGTAAACGCAGCGCATCACAGTCTCCGAATCGTGGGCAGGTCTACCCTTTTCGTCGATCGCCCACCCGACCGGGACAGGTCTGTTATGTCGCTGATAGACTTCCATCTTCCCGATCGGAACGACGCTTGTGGACATGTCCAATACGAAGGGATGCTCGTCTGCAGGTACGGCAACAGCGATCGGGTTCGTCCCTAATATTGGCGCAGCGCCAAAGGTCGGCACCACGAGAGGCCAGGCGTTAGACATGGCTAGGCCTATCATATCATTCCTTAGAGCCATCATTGCATAGTAGCCTGCGATGCCGAAATGGTTGCTGTTGGTGATGGCGGCGAACGCGATACCGGACTTCTTGGCTTTCCTAATGCACTGTTCCATCGCCTTGTAGGCGGCGACTTGCCCAATGCTGTTCTCTGCGTTGAGATGCAGAGTAACCGGCGTCTCCCTTTTTATCGTGAGTTTAGCGTCGGGGCGCACCCATCCGTTCATCAGCCTTTTGACGTAGCGAGGTAGGCGGGAGACGCCATGCGATTCGAGACCCCTTAGATCTGCGGCGACAAGAATGTCGGCGGTGATCTCTGCCTCGTCATTCGGTACCCTGAGTCTCTTTAACACACTTACGCAGAATCCCTTTAAGTCGTCAGCATCCACGACGCGCTGCTCGATATGGGACAATACGCTCGACCTCCACGAGTTCGATTTGCCAGTGCGATGCCAGCACCACTTTCAACTTGGTGATTTAAGAGTTTTCCCCTTCCAGAGGAGAAGTGTCGCCGCTGTATGGTTTGTCTACTATTCAGTCTCTCAGCAGAGGCAGGATAGACTTAGCCATCTCGCTGTTGCAGGCGAGGAGGTGCTGGCTGTTCAGGGTCCACTCGTCCCCGTTGAAGTCGAGGACTGCGCCTCCGGCTTCTCTCACCATCAGCGACCCGGCGGCGACATCCCACGGTTTAGCTCCCGGCATCAAGAAGGCGTCGACCTTTCCTGCAGCGACCAGCGCCAGCTCAAAAGAGGCAGACCCGAGTTGCCGTAGACTCCTGCACTTGGGTTTCAGTCTCGTGAAGATCTTTGTGATCTTCCCCACGCTGGCGTCGTCGGTGCCGTGGCAGAATGCCACAAAAGCGTCTGACAGGTTTGACGTCTGGCTGACCGACGTCTTCTTCCCGTTGACAGAGAATCCTTTTCCTCCCTCGACGAGGAAGAGTTGCTTTGTGATAGGGTGGTAGGTGGCGCCCACCACCATCTCTCCATCGTGGGCGAGGCCGATGGTGGTGGTGAAGACAGGGTTTCCGATGAAGAAGTTGGTGGTGCCGTCGAGTGGGTCTACGATCCAGAGGAATCCTTGCATGACTTTCTGGCGGCTCGTCTCTTCACTCAGGATCGAGTCGTGGGGGAACCTCTGTCGAATAGCCTTGAGAATAAGCGCCTCAGAGTCTGTGTCGACGGAGGTCACTATCTCGTATGGAGACTTGCTTTTCAGCCCGTGTCGCGGGATCTTGTTGAAACGTGACGCGACCAAGAACCCCGCCCTTCTCACAACGTCTAGGAGAAGCTTTTTTCTCGCTTCCAGTTCGAAGGTCATATTCTTTGCCGGTCTCTCAGGGAATTGGAGTTGATAATCAGTATTCAAGTCTTTCGACTGCTCTCTCTTGATCGTTGCCTTTGCCACTCCGATCTTGAGAGAGGTATCATGCATCCCTCCAACCTATTCAAAGAGCTCTTTCAACTTCCGTATGTCCTCTATGATGAAATCGGGCTTGGCGAGGAGGAGGGCTGCTTTAGACCTGTACCCGTAGGTGACCGCGCATGTGAGGATCTTTGCGTGATGTCCTGCTTCGATGTCGGTGGGGCCGTCGCCAACTATCACCGCTCTGTCGCGAGGCACCTCTAACTGTCGCAGCGCGTGAAGGATTGAGGCGGGGTTCGGTTTCATACTGGGCATAGAGTCCCCCCCGATTAGAAGGGTGAAGTAGGCTGCGATCTTCAGCCCCTCCACGACTAGTCTGATGAAGCGTTCCGGTTTATTCGAGATGACTACCAGCTTCTTGTTGCGGAAATGGCGTAGCGTCTCTTCGACCCCAAGGAAGAGGCCGGCGTGGTCGAGGGCATGCTCTTGATAGTAACGCATGTAGAGGGGGGTGACGTCTTCGAGCCTGCTCCACTGGCTTCTAGGGAGCGAGCGTTCTAGAAGTCTCCTCAACCCGTCGCCAATATAGCTAGCGACTGTATCGGCGTCCAGAGGAGGAAGGCTAAGCCGTTTCCGGACATAGTTGATGGCGTCAGTCAAGTCTTGTTTGGTGTCTACAAGAGTGCCGTCCAGGTCAAAGATGAATAGATCGATCCTTCTCATGGGTGGACCTATCCCTACCAAGCGGTTGGTATAAGTTTTCGCCAGCTCTCCGCTCTTACCACGGCACCTTTTTGCGTAGGCGACACGTCAGTGAGATGTCTTCTATGGAAAGCATTAAATACGCACCTTCCCCTAACTATAAGTGCGGTGTCGTTTTATGGTTGATTTTGAACGACTGAACCGAGAGAGAGTTGCTAAAGCTCGTGAAGTGATCAAGGCTCTGGATGTTGAGGCCTTCGTGGGGACGACGATCGAGAACGTCTGCTACATCACCGGGAAAAGAGCGTTCTTCGTGCTCGGCTGGATGCCTAACTCAATCGCCGTTCTTCCTAAGGATGGGGAGCCGCAATATCTTCACGCTGACGACTTCGTTGCTCCCACGCCTATGTGGGAGAGGGATGGTCAATCGATCAGGGACCGGTACTGGATAGACCACTACACGGTCTGGCCGGCTGCTATCGCAAGGGACATCTGGGCGAAATGGCTCTCCAAATGCCTCACAGGGATAGGGGTCACCAGAGGAAGAGTGGGGCTGGATCAAGCCCCGTGGCAGTGGTACGACGAGTTCAAGAAGACGATGCCCGACATAGAGTTCGTCGACGCCGAGAACGAGATCCTGTACGCCCGCGCAGTAAAGACTGAGGATGAGCTCGCACTTATAAAGAAGGGCTGCCAGGTAGCCTCCAAGGCGGTCGCCGCCGGGGTCAAGAAGATCAGAGCAGGGGTACGAGAGTATGAGATATACAGGGCCGCGATGGGAGAATCCTTCGGCAACGGCTCCGAAGGAGACGGGTTCTGGCCCTTCCTAACCTCAGGACCCGTCAAAGAGGGCGCCTTCTACCCCACGAACAGAAAACTGAAGAAAGGTGACCCGGTCATCATCGACCTGGGCCCTGTCATCGGCAGCTACAACGGCGACTGCATGAGGACAGGCTATGTCGGAAAACCGACCAAGGAGTTCAAAGAGATCTACAAGGCCAACTACGACATGATGTACGCAGTGGTCAAGGCAGCCCGACCTGGCGCCATGGCATCCGACTGCTACGAGGCAGGCGCCAAGGTATGTCTCGAGAGAGGTTATCCGGAGCCTCGATTCGACTTCGGCCACGGGATCGGTCTCAGCTGCTGCGAGATGCCCTCCATTGTGAAGAAGAAGGCCTACGACGACTGGGTGGGAGGCGCTGGCCGACGGAACCTCGAGCTGAAGCCCGGCATGGTCTTCTCCAGCGAGCCCCGCCTCTACAAGCCCATAGGCAAGGGCACGTTCATCCAGACCGCGATGGAAGAGGTCATCGCCGTAACGGACACTGGACGCCAGGTACTGACCTCAGCTCCCTTCATGGACGAGCTGCTGGACTAGGCCCTCCCCCTCTTTTTTC
>CAYSNV010000100.1:0-4616 GCA_964432545.1 uncultured Candidatus Bathyarchaeia archaeon
CCCACGTTAAGCCTACCACAGGCGGAGGCGTGATTACCGGCCTCATGGGAGCGAAGTTCGCCGGCGAGTCAGCTGCCCACTCGGTCGTGGACCACGACCCCACCCTCATCCAAGGGTATGAGAAGGAGTGGAGGCGCGCTCTGGGATCGAACCTGGCGGTGATGCTTCTTTTCAGACGGATCATCGATGCCACGCCGGACAGGCTGATGGACAGGCTATTTCGCAGCGCCAAGAAGGTTGGCGTTGACGACCTGTTCAATCGATTAGACCTGGACTTTCAGGGATCTTCTTTTCTGGCCCTGTTGAAGGAGACGAACTCTATCAACACGCTGGTTCTCTTGCTGATGAGATATATCTTCTAGCGCGTTAACGGGCGAGGGGAGCCTCTCTCAAACTCGATGCGCAGCGTCAGGTTGCCGATCCTCTTTGCCAGCTTCTTCACGGTCTCGAAGTCGACAGGCATCCTTTTCGGCCTGCGCCCTTGGAGGATCACCTTGGTCTCGGTGCTCCCATCGGGAAGCCAGATTGTGTTGATCGTCAAAATTGAGAAGGGGCTGAAGAGCTCCTCCAGAAGTTCCCGTGAATCGCTTCCATACCCGAGAATCTTGATCCTCCTGTCGGTCTTTTCGCTGAGGGCGCGGATGATCTTCCCGCCGTAGCTGAGGATCCTCCCCATGTCCTTCTTGTCGACGAGGATCGCTAAGGTGTTACTTGAGTCCTCAGCTTTGTGAAAGAAGATGTCTTTGATAACGGGGTACTGGCTCTCCAGCTCAGTGAGTATCCTAATTATCTTCAGGTCATGTTCGGTGATCTGGCCCTTCTTAACCTTCTCTTCGCACTTTCTGCACAAGCTTCCGCTTTTCACGCAGAAGTTGTCCAGTATCGTGTTTACCATCTGTTCTCATCGTTGAATGAAATTCCCGTTCTATAATCAGGGAGCCCAAACCGCCTTGAACCTACCTACGTTAATTCAACGACTCGTATATAGGAGTTACTGGATCGGAGTCGGGTTGAGCTGCCTTTTCAGGACTCGCTCTCTCGCTTGAAGATCCTGTAGAGCATGTTGTTCTTCTCGATGTTCTCGACAAGTGATCGGTACTGTCTGGAGAGGAAGAACGCTCCCATCTCGGAGAGCCGCTGCGTGGTGAAGGGGTGACTGGTGATCAGCTCATAAAGCCTCGATTCCAGACGTTCCTCCTGCACTCTCTGCCTCTCAAAGAAGTCCGTCAGGCTCTCCTGCCCCCTCCACCCCGCCAGCTTTAGGTACGCTGACCGGACGTGATCGAGGTCTTGGGCGACCAGAAGGCCTGCCCTGTCCGCGGAGATCTCCGATGCCCTCGCCCACTTCTTGAAGAGGGCGCTGGAGACAAGGTTGAAAAGGATCGAGGTGGCTCCGACAAGCTGCATGCCTGAGAGGATGAACCGGGCTAGCGTCTGGTAGACGATATGCTCCACCTTTATGTGCCCCATCTCATGACCAACTACGGCGCTCACCTCATGCTGATTCATCGACCGCGCAAGCCCGGCGGTGAGCACCAACACCGGCTTCTCTACAGTGCCGAAAGCGTACGCGTTCAGCTCTAGGTCAGGTGACAGGTAGAGCTCAGGAAGGGTGCGAAGGCCCAGAACTCGGGCGCAGTAGGCTGCCGTCTCGTACAGTCGCGGGTAGTTCTTCCTGAATATGGGGATGGTGCGACTCAGAAGGTGAGCTCTCGTCCGGGCGTAATTTTTCTCAATGGTCTGTTTTGCCAGCGCCGTGAAGAGAGGGATAGCGGAAAGGGGGTCGAGTGCGCCTGCGTCATCGGGATGCACGTAGTCTGCCGGCTCCACCTTGTAGGGTCTGGGAGGGCCGATGTAGGTTCTGCACCGAGCGCAGAAGTCTTCGTCACCATCGTTCTCCAGCTTGCAGCGATGGCAGATGATCATCACGCGATCTCCTTCTCTGGGTCTCCTTCTTTCTGGAAAGGCAATGGAAAAGATGGCTTGAACGGGAGATGCCATTCTCTAACCTGGGTGCACACTACCAGACTGCTGCATGTTGAAGGATATATGAACATCTCCTTCATTCCCATACCATTCCATACGGGGCAGACGGTTGGCTGCAGAGGCAAAGATCCGAGCACACGTGTATGTTGTGTAGCGTTGACCTTTCCACTCGTTGATCACAACCTGGTCATCGATATAAAGGCGTACGCCATTGTCTGCACCGACCGTAAAAGCCTACAAACCGGGTGTGATATTCACTGCCCTTCATGATACGAAGCCAATCCTGTCTGACTGGTCACACTCTACCATCCCACTACCCCAGTCACTATCGAAGCTGAGGCTAGACTCATTTTGCGTAGAACATAACAATTCAACTGAGGCTCGCTGAGCTATCCGAATATGCATCCATAACCTGTACCAGCTATCGGATGAATTCTGAAGATCTCCTGACCGCACAGTAAGGCCGTAATCATGCGTAACCCCCTTCTATCATACGTCATGTTCGACAGGGTCACTATCCATGCGTACAGCTGTACATCGCGTGAGACTCCTTCAGCTCCTTTCGGTATGATCCAGACTCCGCGAAGGAAATCCACTTCCCTCGTCGTTCAGAAGGAATGAAAGGTCTCTAGCGCGCGCTAGAAGCCTTGTATTGAAGCTGACGGTGAGGGAACACCGTAAACGAAATAAGCGGCACATCCAACACGAAGATTAACAGTCTGCACCTGTCAAGAGGGTATGTGAGGCGCAGCGAGATGTCGGCTCAACTCGATTCACTTGGCGATTGGCGCAGGACACACTATTCAACGCAGGTCACCACCGACCAGGCCGACGCAGAGGTGACGATCTTCGGCTGGGTTGAGGACAAACGTGAGCTGGGCGGACTCACATTCATTACCTTGCGCGACAGGGAAGGGATCGTCCAAGTTACGGTGCCGAAAAAGAAGGTGCCTCCGCAGCTCTGGGATAAGGCCTCCTACATCGGTAAGCAGTTCGCCATCGGCGTTCGGGGCAACGTGAAACCTATGAAGGAGGCGCTGCGCGGAGTGGAGATAGTTCCAGTCGATCTGAAGATTCTGGGCGTCGCATCCTACCCTCTCCCCCTTGACCCCACAGGGAGAACACCTGCTGACATCGACGTCCGCTTAGACGCCCGCCCCCTCGACCTGCAGAGGCCGGAGATCCGGTCCATCTTCGTGGTCAAACACCACCTCGCCCATTACATTCGCCTATTCTTGACAGAGGACGGCTTTATTGAGGTGCACACCCCGCGGATACTCTCCGCCGCGGCAGAGGGGGGTGCCTCGCTTTTCCCTGTGGATTACTTCGACATGCGCGCCTTTCTGGCGCAAAGCCCTGAACTGTACAAAGAGATCCTAACCACGGTCTTTGAGAAGGTCTTCGAGATCGGCCCGTTCTTCCGGGCTGAAGAGTCCCACACCCGACGACACCTCAACGAGTTCGTCTCAGTCGACATCGAACAAGCCTTCGTCACCGTTGAGGACGTGATGCGCGTCCAGGAGGAGCTCCTCCGCTACTCCCTCGAACGTCTAAGAAAAACATGTGTATCTGAGGCCGCCCTCTTGGGAGTGGAGCTCACACCGCCGCAGCTTCCCCTCAAGAGATACCCCTACGACGAGATCCTCAAAGAGCTCAAAGAGCAGAACGTGGAGATACCGTGGGGGGAGGACATCCCCACCCCCGCGTACCGGGAGCTCGCCTCTCTCCATAAAGGGGAGTTCTACTTCATTGTGGATTGGCCTACCAGTGCACGTCCCTTCTACATCAAGCCGAGAGACGACGACCCCAAGGTCAGCCAAGCCTTCGACTTCATGTACGAGTGGATCGAAATCACTTCAGGGGGAACCCGAGTCGACAGAAAGGACGTTCTCGCCAGAAGGCTGGAGGGGCAGGGACTCGACCCCGCCTCGTTCAAATTCTTCCTGGACGTGTTCGACTACGGCATGCCACCCCACGCGGGATGGGGCATGGGCCTCGACAGGCTGATGATGGCGCTGGTGGGAAAGGAGAATATCCGCGAGGTCGTCCTGTTCCCGCGCGACAGGTTCCGGCTCATCCCCTAACACTCCAGACGATGAACTGGCATTCGCAAGAGATTCCCTCACAACAGCTAGCGCCCGCTTCGGATTGTGGATCGTTTTAGGAGACTCGCATGCTCCGAGGGCCTGGAAAAAGGGGTGGCTTTAATACATTGTGCCACAACGTGGCACAATGTGTCACATCTCTTTGGCGAGGCCAACGCTGGCCCTGAGGCCGAAACTTGTCGTCACTCCAGATCTCTCGGCTATGCTTCCCTCATCCCCGTCGCCGTCAGTAGTCGCGTGCGCTGCCACGTTCAAGAAGAACCCTTGAGTGGGCTGTGGCGCTGAGAGATGGAAAAGTTCATATCAGCACCATGTGCACTTCTTGATTCGCGGTGAGTCTTGTGGGCTCTGAGGCTGCTACGTGGAGAGGTCTGAAGACGCTGGTCGTCATAAGTCTGCTGGTCAACGCGCTCTTGGCAGTAGGATTCTACGCTACCTATTTCCAGAGCGCCCAGCTTCGAGATCAGGTGCAGACCCTCACTGACCAGAACAGGGACTTGAACAGCCAGCTTCTGACGCTCAAGC
>CAYSNV010000101.1:0-4602 GCA_964432545.1 uncultured Candidatus Bathyarchaeia archaeon
ATCTTCGCCGGAACGACGGTCGTCTACGGAAGGGGAAAAGCCGTCGTCACATCCACCGGGATGAGCAGCGAGTTCGGGAAGATAGCCGCGATGGTCCAAACGACAGAAACAGCTAAAACACCCCTTGAAGTGCGGCTTGACAAAACGGGCAAATGGCTAGGCGCCGTTTCGCTTCTTGTCTGCGCAATCGTGGCGGGGATCGGCATCGCTCACGGCAGAGACGCTCTTGAAATGCTCATCTGGGGAGTCAGTCTCGCCGTCGCCGCCGTCCCCGAGGCCTTACCGGCCGTAGTTACGGGCGCATTGGCCATCGGGGTACAACGCATGGCCAAAAGAAACGCCCTCGTCCGCCGTCTTCCCTCCGTGGAGACCCTCGGCTGCGTCACCGTGATCTGCTCGGACAAGACGGGGACGTTGACCAAGGGCGAGATGACGGTCAAAGAGATATTCACAAACGGCACAACCTACGAACTCGCGGGGATCGGATACCGCCCTCACGGAGACTTCACCTCGCACGGAAAACGAGTAAGTGGGCCAGACCCCCACCTCAACCTCCTTCTCAAAGTCGGAGCCCTCTGCAACGACTCCACCCTCATTCAGGACAAGGAAGCTTGGACAGTCACCGGCGATCCGACCGAAGGAGCGCTCATCGTCGCAGCTGAGAAGAGGGGGCTACGCCTAGAAGAGCTGAAAGCGAGCGACCCACGCGTTAACGAAATCCCGTTCTCCTCAGAGCGAAAGATGATGACGACGATCCATCGGGCGGGTAGTGCTTCGTATCTTGTCTGCGCCAAAGGTGCGGTTGAAGTCATTTTGGAAGGGTGCCGGTATGCAGTCCATGAAGGGAAGACCCGGACCTTAACCAGAGAAGTTGCGAAGGAGTTCAGCCGACAGAATCACGCAATGGCGTCAAAGGCCCTTCGAGTCCTTGCCATCGCATACAAGGAGCTGAAAGAAGCCCCGCACGTTGTAGACGAGAGCCTGGAGAAGGATCTGGTCTTTCTCGGGCTTGTTGGAATAATCGACCCTCCCCGCGAGGAAGTCAAGGCCGCGGTCCAGGAGTGTCGGGATGCTGGGATAACCCCTGTCATGATCACCGGGGATCATAAGATCACCGCCGCGGAGATAGCCAAACAGCTCGGGATCCTCGAATCCGGCAAGTTGGTTCTTACTGGAGAGGAACTGGAGGCGCTGAGCGAACCCGGCTTTGAAAAGGTTGTCGAAGACGTGGCGGTCTACGCGCGGGTGTCACCAGAGCACAAGCTCCGCATCGTCAAAGCGTTAAGGAAGAAGGGGCACGTTGTGGCGATGACGGGCGACGGCGTCAACGACGCCCCAGCGCTGAAAAGCGCCGACATCGGGGTGGCGATGGGTATCACGGGAACGGATGTGACGAAGGAGGCGTCCGCCATGGTTCTGGCCGACGACAACTTCTCGACGATCGTCGCCGCGGTCGAAGAGGGAAGACGGATCTATGACAACATAAAGAAGTACATCGCCTACCTCCTCTCATCAAATGTAGGAGAGATACTCATCATGTTTACGGCCGGCCTACTTGCATGGCCTCTCCAACTGCTCGCCATCCAAATCCTGTGGGTCAACCTTGTCACCGATGGCCTGCCCGCCATGGCGCTAGGAATAGACCCTGCGGAGCCAGACCTTATGAAACGGCTGCCGCGAGACCCCAAGGGCGGGGTCTTCACCAGACCCATCCAGCTGTTGATAGTTGGCGTTTCGCTGGTACTGGCGGTGGGCGTCCTCCCCGTTTTCCAGCTCTCGCTGCAGACCAAGAATCTGACCTACGCGCAAACGATGGCGTTCACTTTGCTGGTAATGTTCGAGATGTACAATGCGTTCAACTGCAGGTCCGAGAAGCACTCTATCGTCGAGGCAGGGCCGCTGAAGAACAAGTGGCTCGTCATCGCCGTTGCGTCCTCCATAGCCTTGCAGCTCGTCGTCCTGTACGTGCCGCCGCTTCCCTCACTCTTCAAAGTAGCTCCTTTGGGCCTAGAAGACTGGCTGACGATATTGGGTATTGCGTCAAGCGTGCTGGTCGTCGTGGAAATGGGGAAGCGTGTCGCCTCTCGCCTTTCGTCCATGAGGCGGGCGGAGAACTAGCTTGGAGGGGGCCTTTCCCCCAACCCCACCTGGATCAGAAGTGTCTCGTGGTTTCTCAGTATCTTGAAATCAACCTTGTCTCCGACGCTCTTGTTGTACTCGATGTACACGATGATGTCGTCGATTCCTCTGACCCTTCTTCCGTCAACCTCGATGATCACGTCGCCACCCACCTTGAGCTCCACGCCCTCCACCACCTTTGCTTCCGAACCTCCCTTCAGCCCGGCCTGGTCGGCGGGGCTTCCCGGAACAACATCGGTGATCAGAAAGCCCGTCGTCTCCTCAAGGCCGAGCTCTTTAGAAGTTCCAATCGTCAGATCTCTGCCCGATATTCCAAGCCACGGGTGCTTGTAGGCTCCTTCTTCAATGAGGTCAGGCACCGCTCTCTTCACTAGGTTGACGGATATCGCAAAACCGATCCCTGTGAATTCTCCGGTTCTTGAGATGACCGCCGAGTTTACGCCCACAACCTCACCCCGCATGTTCACAAGTGGGCCTCCCGAGTTCCCCGGGTTAATGGCCGCGTCGACTTGGATAATCCCTGGAATGAGGTAGTTCCCGGCGGCCGGCATCATCCTATCCTTCTGGCTGACGATACCGAGAGTGACAGTCCCACCCAGACCGAAAGGGCTGCCGATGGCGATGATCGGCTCGCCGATCTCGAGTCTCGCTGAGTCGCCCAAGAGGACGGGTCTAAGCATCTCCTGCGGAGCTTCGACCTTGAGCACCGCGAGATCGCTGTAGACATCGACTCCGACCAGTGTGGCTTCTTGCTCCGTCCCATTGTAGAACGTGACCACGATGTCCGTCGCCTCGGTGACCACGTGGGCGTTGGTGACTATGTGACCTTCCGTGTCGTAGACGAAGCCGGAGCCTCCCCCTACGGCTTCGCCCGCGGTGGTTGCCACTCTCACACGGATCTGAACGACGGAAGGCTCAACAAGCTCATAGATTCTGGAAACAGAAACGTTCAGCTCGCCAGAGCTTGGGCTCAACGCTTCATAGTAGTTGCGGAGTTGACGGAGTTCAGCTTCAAGAGATGAATAGTTCCTGCTGAGAGTCTCGTACTGAGAATTCAGGTTCCAGTAGAGAATGGAGAATCCAGCGCCCAAAACCAAGACTAGGAGAACTAGTGTTACAGTGATGATCTTGAGTCGCCTATTGACGGTGGCGTCAAGCCCTTCCAAGGCTTTCCCTCTCTGACTACAGACTGAAGGATGCGGAATTTTAAACTTCTGGTTTAGGAAAAGATATAAATAGTGTGCTCTGGATGGATGATCCAGCTAGGACGATTATGCGAACAACAAGAGCGACTTACATTATTATACTGTTCTGCATCCTAGCGTTGAACGGGGTAGTCAACCGTGCCAAAGCGACTGAGGGTTTTCCCGTAACGGTCGTCGATGACTTCGCCCGCACCGTTACGATCCTTAGCCAGCCACGGAGAATCATTTCACTTGCCCCTCGGTAACCGAGATCTTGTTCGCGTTAGGGCTGGAGAATGAGGTTGTAGGAGTCACCTCCTACTGCGACTATCCTCCACGAGTGCTGGAGAGGGTTGCAGTCGGGCAGATAGCGGTGGTTGGAGGCTACGTGAACCCTGAACCTGAGAGAATAATCTCCTTGGACCCTGATCTCATACTCGCCTCGACGAACCTCCAGCTCAAGCTCATCAGTTTCCTGCAGGAGAGAGGTCTGATAGTCGCAGGGCTAGATCCGAAAGACGTGAACGGCATCGTCACCGACATCCTTCTAGTCGGCAAGCGCGCGCTGTCCCCAAGATGTGATCAAACTCTTCTCTGCAATCAAGACTTGACGACGACATCTATGGCTTGCGCTTCGTGTTCTCTTCAACTATCTGGAGACGCTTGGTCATGATATCGAGACCTTGACGAGGCTTCGAAAAGCCCTGCGCGCGTGGAATCCTATTGCTGCTTAGATAGTGCGGGGGGACCCGAGCACCAATTTACCAGTAAGAATTCTAAATTATGAGTGCGCTAGAGAATATGATGGTTTCTTAATTTCTTCTTTGTCTAGAGCTCTTTCCAAGTTTTGAATACTACTAAGATCTCGGTTCTAACTACACCAGCGATTTTCCGGATTTTTTCCGTTAACATGTTTCGAATCATAGATATCGTCTCGCCGCGCAACTTTAACAGAATTTCATAGGGTCCATGAATTTCGTGAAGTTCTATGACATCCTTAATCTGTACTAATGATTGAGAAACATTCTCTAACTTTCCAGGTTCTACACTTAAGAGAACGAAGGCTTCTAATGTCGAACCAACCTTTGCGTAATCAATAACGATAGTGTAGTTCTTGATAACGCCCGCTTCTTCCAGCTTCTTGACCCGAAAGTGGATTGTTGCATCTGAAACATCAAATTTCTCAGCGATCTTGGTATAAGGGGTTCTGGCATCCTTTTTTAGAATATTTATGATTCCATGGTCTAGATCATCTAACTCGACCAATTTTGTATCACAC
>CAYSNV010000102.1:0-1777 GCA_964432545.1 uncultured Candidatus Bathyarchaeia archaeon
TGACTACTGTAAGATAGATTGTGTCAGTTTTTCTTTCTCTTAGGATCCGCCACACGACCGCGTATCCCCAATTGCTTTTGCTCTGAACTAGCCAGCGAAAATCCGAATCTTGGCTCTCAGAGATGGCATATCCCCAGGTTTCCAACTTTGATTTTACTTCATTTTGAAGGTGAGATAGAGTGACTCTCATACCTTGAAGCCTAACAGTGCCTTTGTACCCTAAACGAATCGCAAAGATATTGCTGGAGGCCGAGACGAAAGATTCCCAACGAACTGAACCCCCGGGGGTCTGGAATTTTCCCTCGGCGACAGCATCATACAGTCTTAGACGGGCCGAGAACTGAGATGCCTTCGAACCGAAATCGAGCTCCATCCTCGGTAATGGGAGGCGTGTCGGATGTGGCTCAATCGCCCTTTGATCTTCTTTCTCGAAGAGTCGCCTTGCCTCATCAAATCTTTTCTCAGCAATCAGATTCCTCAGACCCGTGTAGTTGAATCGTGGATCATTCGGCGGCGTTGAGCGCAGCTCCCAAGCATCATACTTGTCGAGTGTCGCCTTGAGTGGGTGGCAGTCGCCCCAGATTAAGGCACCAATGTCTCCGTTGCCCAGAGGGATACCTGAGAGCCACTCTGGGCTCAACTCATAGAGAAGATCGTGCTGAGCCAGAAGTTGGCTTATCCGCCTCTTAGAAAGGGTTCTGATCAAACCATAAGGCTCTCCCCCGATTCATTATTTAAGGAGACTTCTGAAGCGATGATTTAGTCCCCCTTCCCGCTTCTTTTTCTCCCGCTTGCGAGTGTCTTGATTAGACCCGTGCAGACCGGAATGGGTTCGAGTCCGCACCGAAACGACAAACCGAAAAGTTTCATGCGATTCTTCGGCTCGATTATTCTCCTCTTCCCTCTTCGATATCGCTTCCGCTCAGGCGGCGGCTTCGATCACAGGCTTCACCGTCGTGTTCATTTTCATCCTCCGTCCCATTCTTGGATATACTTGGTTCGATCATTTGTCTATGCCGCACTGGACCGAGTTTTGTGGCTCGATCGCTCTGAGGCGATGTCTCATCGATCCTCCTCGAGAATATCTAGGCCGTACAGCGTGGCCAGGTCGATGAGCTGCCTCCGATAGTCGCCGTAGCAGGTGACGCGGTGCCAGCCGAAGCGCTCTGAGTGGTAATTGTCAAGGATCTTCTGGACATCCGCCTCAGCAGCCAGTTTGGTCCGGCAGGCTTTGTCGTCCTCCACATTGGCTACCGTCCTGGCGCTGTGAACGGCGAACGCCTTGTTCCTGATGCTCACCTTAGCGGTGGTGACTTGGTGTCCTACGGGCAGCAAGGACTGAACCGATGCTCCCCTGCCATCCTCTGCATGCGATCGGATGATATAGGGGTTGCTCAGGCCATCGGGGCCAAAAGGTCGGTTCGTTGCGACGCAATGGGCGTAGACGATCTGCCCGGTCGCCGTATCGATGACGGGATCCGAGACGTAGGCCGGCCTTCCGGTGGTATACCTGATCAGCAGTTGGGTGAGCGCCGAGTCAATGTCCGCCTCGCAGACCCCCGTTAATCCCTCGTTGTTTAGCTGGAAGAAGCCCAGGCAGGGATAGGCGGGAAGCTTGTCAGCGTAGTAGAGCCCCAGACAGTCGACGGTCACAGCATCCGCTTGCGCGTCCTCCATGGCCGATTTGAGGGCCAAGTACATGCGCGCAGATCTTCGAATCTCCTCTTCATCCGGCTCGACGACCTCGAGCGTCTCTCGGATCCACCTGTCTTTCCAG
>CAYSNV010000102.1:1787-4591 GCA_964432545.1 uncultured Candidatus Bathyarchaeia archaeon
AGGGTCGACCTTTTCGTAATACCCTTGCAGCTCGTCCGAGCTGATCCGAGCGGTTTGCGTCCCAAAGATCTCCTGGGCGCTCTTCACGGTCGTCTGATCGGCTGCCCAGGTCTCCCCGTCAGCCACCACCAGGATTCTACTTTCGCGCATCTTCCTCATCACGTCGATCAAGCGCACGGCCTCGATAACTTCCTGAAGGTTGGATGAGGCGACCCCGATGGCCGGCAGCTTCTCCTTCCTTATCAGCGAATGGACGCGCAGAAACCCTCCTGACCCCGCGTACAACTCGTCCGCCACGATCACCGGACGAGCATTGCGCACGTAGAACTCGGGGATGCCGGTCCATAGGGCTGTCATGTACACCAGGTAGCCATCAAAGTGCTCGCTCTGAAGCGCCTGCTCGGCCGGTTCCCTGGAGCGATATATGCCGGGGGTGAAGTCCATCCCGGGGAGTTGGCTTTCCAGCATGGACAGGACCTCCCTTGATCGCTTCTCGACATCATAGCCGATGTAAGGCCACGACGGCTTATTGGGCTCGTTCGCGGGAAAGATCACCTTTACTCTCGTCTTCATCTTTACGTCCCGATCTCCAATGGTATTTCTAGGCCTCAACGACCTCGAAGTCCATCACCTCGCCAAGCTCTTTGATCTCGTCAAAAGCGTCTGCTGTAACTTTCGATCCCCTTGCGATGTTATCGTACCATCGCCTCACTTTTCTGTCGTCCAACAACTTGCTGTGCCTGATCTCCCCGGGCATTCACGAACGCCTCTTTGCACTCAAAATGACGATTTAAGCCTACGGTTCCAAACCCATATAGGAGCAAGCAGCATAGCTGGCATTGACGTGTCGGTTGAAGGCGGGTCTGACATTGTCTCACTGTTCGCACTTTGGGGGATATCGCAGCATCTAATGAGATTCGTTTATCTCGTCTTCTTAAACAACTCGCGGTATTTTTCAGCTATTCTTTTCGGATTATCGGAGTATATGATTTCCCTGCCGACATTCATAAGTAGGTTTTTTCCACCGGCCACGATTACCTTCATCGGATCGCCTCTCTGTGCCCCAATACCTGGAACTAGGAGCACTTTGTCTTCTCCTATGATTCCTCTGACTGTACTTATGTCCTCTTCCGTTATGTGACCCGCTGCCCCCACGACGCAACCATCGGCGCCGTACTTCCTGACATCTTGGGCTATGGCTTGATACAGTGGCCTACCACCCAAAATGGCCTCTTTTTGATACACTACCGCTTCTGGATTAGATGTTAACGTTAAGACTATAACTCCTATTTCGGGACGATGCTTGTGGGCCACAGCTATAGCCTCTTCCATGTTTCCAAGGAATGGGTTAAGCGTGAGAGCTTCATATCCCCATTTACCTATGTGGAAAAGCGCGGACTCCATCGAATCTCCTATGTCATTTAGCTTGTAGTCCAGAATAGAAACGGCATCGGCCTTTCGAATAGCACTCGTTAGTTCAACATGATCCTTCCTCGTAAATCCAGCGATGTACTGCTGATTCGGCTTGAATGCACTACAGAAGTCTTTGGTTTTATCGATCATTTCTAGACAGAAAGCTAATCGTGCCTGATTCTCGTCTTTTCGTTTTGGATATTCTCTAGCAATGGTTTGGCTTCTTCGTTGACCGGGCAGAGCCGGGTCCAACCCAACGCATAGCAAGCTATCCTTCTCATTCATCAACCTCACTAGACGAGCTGTGAAGCCGGTGACCATACTTCCGATTGCTATGATTACGTCGCTGTGGGTTGGTATTTATCTCTTGGAGTCTGCGAATCTCATTCCCAAAGTCTTCAGCTCTTACGAGGCATCGATCGTTTGACGGCAATTACTTCCTCTTCTCACGTGGAGGCCTGCGCGCACATGTCATCCTCGAAACCCATCTTCATACGCAGTTCATCATACCGCTTGCCATACTCCTAGGAGCCTCGATGGTCATTGGTCTCCTTGAATCCTTCTGTTCGGTCATCATTCCGTTTTCAGTCTCAGGATTCTGCGCTCACGAGATAGGGCGTGAGTCGATGATGCCCAGGCTGATCCACAGCGAGGCTTTGCTCATGCTGATGCTAGTTTACTTGGAAGCCAAGATCAATGATCTTGACAAAAGGGCGAGAAAGTAGTTGACACCAGAAACGATTGGTTCTGAGTCGAAAGTGATAAGGGTGCGGCGAGACTTGAGCCTGCGATCTCGGCAGATGACATCCTCACGTTACGATTGGCAGCAAGATGGCTCAATACGATCTGAAGAGCGTGGCGCAAAGACGGATACTACGTCTGCTAAGTTCCGATCGGTTCTCGTGGACCGGGAAAATGGGGACCTTATGGTACCCAAAGGTGAAATTCCCATAATGCTTATAAATGTGGTAGACGGCTTCTTATCGGGAAAACGATGGAAAGCACTGGCCACGTGGACGAAGCCGGTAGGGTGGTGATCCCGGCGGGGTGGAGGAAAAACTGGGGAAGGAGGGTTCTAATCGTTAGATTGGATGACCGGCAGGTTCTCATTCGATCCCTCAGAAAATGCGGCAAGCTCACCGACTTGGTCGATTCCATCGAGGTCAAGGACGTAGGGGATTTTGGGGATATCCACGAGCTAAGAGGGGCTGTGTATGGCTAAGTTTCTCGACTCCTCGATTTTTCTCCACGCCTATCTCAAACCAAAGAGAAAACTGAAAGGAACAGAGAAGGAGGTCAAGGAGAAGGCCGCAGCTATACTTGAGAAGATTGAAAAAGGAGAACAAGTCGTCACCTCAACCATCCACCTCTCGGAAGCTGTCAATATAGTT
>CAYSNV010000103.1:0-4529 GCA_964432545.1 uncultured Candidatus Bathyarchaeia archaeon
GTACGAACGTATTGAGGATATTCCTGGCGTCGGGCCTGCGACCGCCGAGAAACTGAGAGAACTCGGCTTTCAACCGTAGAATCCCTAGCTACCGCGACGATAAAGGAGCTTCAACCCACCGGTATCGGAGAAAAGCAGGCTGCTAAGATCATCTCAGAGGCTCGGAACAGTCTCTCACTCTCATTCATAAGGGCTGACGAGCTCATGAAGATGAAAGAGAATGTTCGAAAGCTGTCGACGGGGAGCAGAGCATTGGACGAGCTCCTCGGAGGAGGGCTTGAAACCCAGATAATAACTGAGTTCTACGGCGAATACGGTGTGGGCAAGAGCATTCTCTCCCACCAGCTGTGCGTTAATGTGCAACTTCCCCCCGAGAGAGGCGGGCTCGCGGGGAATGCTCTTTTTCTGGACACTGAGCAGACGTTCAGGCCCGAATGGATCATTCGAATGGCCGAGCATGTGGGGTTTGACGTGAATCAGGCAGCCCAGAACATAATATACTGTGAAGCCTTTAACAGCGATCACCAGATTCTCTTACTTGAGA
This sequence comes from uncultured Candidatus Bathyarchaeia archaeon, assembly GCA_964432545.1. GTDB lineage: Archaea > Thermoproteota > Bathyarchaeia > 40CM-2-53-6 > DTGE01 > CAYSNV01. Next base: position 545 of record CAYSNV010000103.1, read on the forward strand.
AGTCCGACGAAGTGATCAAGAACAATAACGTAAAACTTATTGTAGTTGACTCTTTGACCGCCCATTTCCGAAGCGAGTATCTTGGGCGAGAGATGCTGGCGGAAAGACAGCAAAAACTGAACAATCATCTCCACAGGCTGATCAGGCTTGCGAGGATGTTCAACGCAGTCGCAGTCGTCACGAATCAGGTTATGTCAAAGCCTGACGCCTTCTTCGGCATGGGAATCGAGGCGGTGGGGGGGCACATTCTCGCTCACACCTCTCACACGAGACTCTTCTTGAGAAAAGCCTCAAGCGGTTCGGTGCGCATCGCGCGGCTAATCTCAAGCCCCTACTTGCCCGAGGGGGAAAGGCTTTTTAAGATTGCTGAGCATGGGGTTGAGGACGTCGCTGAGGAAGACGAATTCAGAAGGAGAAGAACGTAGATGAGTCTGGATCCCCAAGTCGAGAGATACTTCAAGCTACTACACGAAAAGAAGTACAAGGAAGCCGAAGAAATCCTTGGCGAGTTGAGACAAGTCATGGACAAGTCAAAGAAAGAAAAAGGGTACTGGCAAGCGCTAGAGGGCCTGCTGCTGACTCACAAATCAAACGGTGACAAGAACCTCCACGTTCCCAAAGCTGTAGCCTCAAAAGACAGTGTAGAAGAAGCGAGGAAGGAGTTCTCGGCTCACGCAAGAAACGCTCTACATGACGAATACGATCGTGGATACTTCCAGGCTCTACTTGACTACTTGACCGTCACGCACCCGCCCAGTTAGCCACTCACAACGGGTAAGGGAAAAGCGTGTAGAGGAGAATCCACACCATCGCCCAGATGAAGATGTAGGTTCCGATGCCAATCATTACTCTCTTGTTCTTCCCTTTGAGTTCTTTATCACCGTATTTGAACCCATACTTCACGGCAAGGTAGGACACGAGGAAGACGATGATCGCTACCCACAGCCCCTCCGTGCCTGCCAACCTCAACGCGAAGCACAATCCGCCCGCCACAAGCGCAAGCACAAATCTCAACCAGTAGACGATTCCAGACGGAGACATCGGCATAGGTCATCACAAACCTTGTTTCAATACCAAAAAGATGAACCGGGGTGTCAAATAAAGTTATTCGATAAGAAAGAATCCTATCGTACCATCTTCCTGAGGCCAAGCTTGCCAATCTCCTGAGCGTCTAGATTAAATCATGATAGGGCCTTAGTGGCCTGAGGCGGGAGCAGTGGACCGTACGCATAGAAAAAGCGTTATGACAAGCTTTGACATACGTGCTGTAGTGAACGAACTGTCCCCAAGGATTACGGGGAAGTTCATTGAGAACATCTACCAAGTGAACGCGAAGACATTCCTAATAAGGCTGACGCCGGGAGATTTGCGGCTGATAATAGAACTCGAACGAAGAATTCACCTCACCAAGTATCGCGTTGAGGTTCCTCCACAGCATCCCCAATTCTGCAAGGAGTTGAGAAAGCATCTCCTGAGAGGAAAACTAGAAAGCATCTGCCAGTACAAGTTTGAGAGGGTCGTCGTCATCGAAGTCTCCAAGAAAGAAGAGAACTTCCAACTCGTTGCAGAGATCTTCAGACGCGGGAACCTCATACTAGTAGACTCAAAGCTTCACATCGTGACAGCGCTCTACTTCGCTGAAATGAAGGACAGAAGAATCCTTCGAGGAGAACCCTTCGTCCAGGCCCCCACCACCGGCCTCGAACCCCAGAGAGTTGAGATCACCGACATTCAGAAGTTCGCCTCAGAGGGAGAATCCATTTCCCGAGCGTTACGCAACCTTCTTCCCTTCCCCCCAAGTTATATCAACGAGATTCTCTGTAGAGCAAACTTGAACGCAGAAGCCAAATCGAACGAAGTGCCCCCTCCAAGACTTAAAGAATTGACGCAGATAATCAGGCAGCTATATGATGAGCATCGACCTGCAGCTCTCCAACCCCGAATCATCCTTGATCAGAACAACGAGACGTCTGACGTCACCCCAACTGCGCTTAAGATTCACGAAAGCTTCCCCGCACGGAGCCTCCAGACCTTTAACGACGCGCTCGACGAATACTTCTCCCAGCTTGCTCTCGAACAAGCAAGAGAAAAAGCGCTCGCCCCCTCCCAGTCCGAGATTGAAGAACTTCAACGAATAATCACCTCGCTTTCAGATAGGAAGAAGATAATTGAAGAGCAGATTCAATGGAATACCGCGATCGGGAACTTGATACTGGAAAACGCCTCGACACTCCAAGACCTGATAGCAAATTTCAGAGATAGGTTTTCCAAAGGAATCAAAGAGGGAGATATCAAGTGGGTTCTCGATCTTGATGGAAAAAACAAGAGAATCAAGATAAGACTGAGGGGCGAGGAATTTTGGGTGACGTTCACTGAGAGTCCCTTCAAGAATGCCGGAATCTATTTCGATCGAGTAAAAGAACTACGGAACAAACTAGCAGGCATTGAATCAACCCTAGCGAAGTACACCCGGAAACTCCAGAGTTCTGAATCCAAGGTCTCACAGGACGTCCATCGGGTAGAACTAGTGGTCAAAAGGAAAAAAGAGTGGTACGAAAAGTTCCGATGGTTTAGGTCCTCGGACAGTATCTTGGTCCTCGTGGGTAGGGACGCACGCACCAATGAGCTTCTCATTGAAAGGTACACCTCCCCCAACGATGCCATATTTCATGCAGATGTACACGGCGCACCTTTTGCGGTCGTAAAGAGCGAGGGAAAACCGGTGTCTGAAATAGCACTTCATGAGGCAGCGATCGCGGCAGCATCCTATAGCCGAGCATGGTCAGGCGGATATTCATCAGCCGACGCCTACTGGGTGAAGCCCGAACAGCTGAGCAAGAAGGCTCCCTCGGGCGAGTATATCTCAAAAGGCATGTTTATGATCTACGGCCCGCGAAACTACTACAAAGGGATTGAGTTGAGACTGGCGATCGGGGTGCTTTTCACCAATGATTCACCTGAGGTTATTGGTGGGCCTGTTGAAGCAGTCAAAAGCAGAACTCCGCTCTATGTTGAAATAATCCCCAGCAAAAAAGGTCAGAAGAGGCTCACACACGAGATCCTCCATAGGTTGCGGCAGAAGGCTTCAAAAGGCGATAAAGACAAGTTGAAGAAGATAGAAATCAACGAGATACAGACCTTCATTCCGGCAGGAAAAGGAGAACTCGCTTAAGGATCCAAATCCACATCTGGAAGCAGCCTGCTCCGGTGTTCTCAGTGTCCGGGAACTTGGTGGTAAGAAATGTAAGGGTATTCATAGGGAATACTCTCACGGAAGCGGCTATCGAGATCGAGTCCGGCAAGATAAAGAGAGTTGCGAAGCAAGCCCAGATTCACAAGGAACCTCCCATATTAGACGGCAGACACCTAATCGCCATCCCGGGATTGATTGACGCTCACGTCCACATGAGAGATCTCGAGCTCTCCTACAAGGAGGACTATTATACGGGAACATGTGCAGCGGCCGCTGGCGGATTCACAACAATAATAGATATGCCCAACACCCGTCCCCCGACAGATTCACCCCACAACTTTAGGGCCAAGATCCAAAGCGCCCGAGAAAAGGCAGTGATCGACACCGCGTTCCACAGCCTTCCCCCCAAAGACTTAAGCCAAGTGAAGGAGCTGGTCTCCCTCGGCGCGCGATCCTTTAAACTCTATCTTGGCGATGAGGCCTTCGTCGACGAAGACTTCCTCCGCCACCAGCTTCCTGAACTTCTAGCCAGGTGCAGAGAACTGAAGGCTCCTATAACCGTTCACGCTGAGGACGGCAAGTCTGTCCAGGCTGAGAAGGAGAGACTGGAGAGAAAAGAGGCTTGGTCTCTTCAAGACTTCCTCCGGGTTCACTCTCCCAAGGCTGAAGCTCAAGCGGTGGGAGATGTTCTCAACCTTTGCGGATCCGCTAGGATCCATTTCTGCCACGTCAGCACTCATCACTCATTGTCTCTGATCATCGGGAGGAAGTCGCGGAGCATCACTTCAGAAA
>CAYSNV010000104.1:0-4488 GCA_964432545.1 uncultured Candidatus Bathyarchaeia archaeon
GATGAAATCCTCCGGCGGGTACGTTGCAAAGAAGGTCGGGATTGCCTGCGACATCATAACAGAGATGCTCAAAGACCGTGAGTGCGTGAAAATCCTGTCTTTCCCGGCTAATCTAGTTGCGACCGGCACGCGCGGCGTCCTCACAGAGCTGGTCAAAAGAAGGTTGGCTGACATCGTCGTCACCACATGCGGAACGCTGGATCACGACCTGGCAAGGGTGTGGAAGGACTACTACCACGGCTCGTTTCTGCTCGACGACCGGGAGCTCCACAGAGAAGGGATCAACAGGGAGGGGAACGTTCTGATTCCGAACGAGTCCTACGGGATAATCCTGGAAGAGAAGATGCAGCCAATCCTCGAACAGCTGTACAAGCGAGGAAGAAGGGACTTGGCGCCCTACGAGCTTGCATGGGAGTTCGGAGAAGAACTAAGCAAAGAAGAGGCGAGGGAAGGATCGATCCTATACTGGGCGTGGAAGAACCGGGTCCCGGTCTTCGTCCCCGGGCCGACCGATGGGGCGTGGGGCTGGCAGATCTGGATGTTCTGGCAGAACAGCCACAGGGATTTCAACATCAACGTGATGAAGGATGAGCAGAAGCTCAGCGAACTCCTGTACGCGGCGAAGAAGACGGGCGCCCTCATGATCGGCGGGGGGATATCGAAGCACCACACCATCTGGTGGAACCAGTTCAAAGGAGGCCTCGACTACGCCGTCTACCTGACCACGGCGCCCGAGTGGGACGGCTCCCTCAGCGGGGCCCGGATGGAGGAGGCGATCTCATGGGGTAAGGTCAAAGAGACGGCACGCTATGTCACCGTCGAAGGCGACGCGACCGTCCTGCTACCGCTCATCGTCACCTCAATACTTGAGTCCCTCGGGGGTTAATCCGCTGCACGCATCCTTGCATCTATCAAGTCTCGAACCAGACCTAGGGCCCAGACTCGTGATTTCCAACCGGGATGAGAGAGGTTGAAGAGAAAAGGCGGGAGTAGGAGGCATAGGGTCAAGGCCGGCGAGCTCGCCGGCTTTGTTGTGCTTGGATTGTTCATAGTCATCGTGGCATACCTTGCTCTCCCGCCTCAAGTAATCCGGCAAGAAACCCCACACATAGAGATCACCACATCCTCTTCAACTCTCTCTCCAACGGTGAGGCCTCGCTTGAAGGCTGCCATCGTGGACCAGCTCGGCGCCCACTACCCTAACCAAGAGTTCTTGGAGACGGCTGAAAGCCTGATGCGGCAGGCAGGATTTGGCGTTGACATCTATGGCGCCGAGAAGGTCACGGTCAATCTGTACGGATCCTTGTCCACCCACGGCTATAAGCTAATAGTCTTCAGGGTCCACGCAGGCGTGGACGAGAAGCGAAAGAACAGCCCCGTAGGGCTTTTCACCGTGGAGCCGTACAGCGAGTTGGCGTATCCTCAGGAGCAGCTGGCCGAGCTGGTGGAGCCGGCCCAGGCCTTCAACCGTACCGAAACGGTCTTCGGAGTGACACCGAAGTTCATTCGGGAGAGGACGATCCTAGACTATGATGGTGCCGTGATCATCTTGACAGGCTGCTTCGGCCTCTACAGTCGAGAACTCCCCCAGGCCTTCATCGATAGGGGTGCGTCCGTAGTCATCGGCTGGAATGGCCTGATCGACGTGAAACGCACCGACATGGCAACATCTGTGTTGCTGAGGATGATGCTTGCGGAGAAGATGAGTGTGGGTGCATCAGTGAGCGCTGTGATGAGGGAGGTGGGGGCCGATGCCGAATACGCCAGCATCCTCAGCTACTACCCGCAGGACAGAGGGGACTTGGACCTCAACGAATTCCTTCAAACGGTCCGCGCAAAGCCGGAAATGAGGTTACGTCCACAGCGGGGCTCGGTGAGATGCCTCGCGCGCGCTCAAGCCTAGACTATTCTTTTGGAAGCTGACTCTGGGATCATCGCCAAATGTTGAAGAAGCTATCATCTGGTATGAAGGTGATAATGGAAAAGGAGATCGTCGTTTCCTTCGAGAGTGTCACGCAGTGGTCTACATCTGGCATGCAGAATGAACGCAAAAAAGGAAGGGGGGTTTCTTAAGCAAAGATCGCCTGGACGATGCTTTCGACTCCCTGCGCGACGATCGTGGATATGGCGATCACTATGGAGGCCATGACGATGCCGATGACGACGTTGCCTTTCTTGAGCTCCTTCCACTCTTCGACCTCCTTGGTTAGCCGTCCCAGAACTGAGAGGCCGACGTACTGCATAATCACCGCGAGGATCAGGGCAAGCACGAGTTGAACGAATCCGAGGACGATGCCCACCGCGTCAAGGGTCCTGAACAGGCCGATGATGCCGGGTCCCACGATGATGGCGACGGAGATGAAGATGCCCGCCATGTAGATGGCAACGGCGTGGTTGCCTTTTCGTATCTCTTCCCACTCATCGATCTCCTTGGTTACCTTGCCGAGAACCCAGGATGCGATGTAGAGGCCTGCTATGGCGAAGATTATGGCAAGGACCAATCTCAAGAAAGCCAAACCTATCAGGGCGATGCTCATAGCAATCCCCATGAGTATGTGGCATAGCGTCTTTTAAAAGAGTTGCGATCGAAGAACGGGATAAGTCGATGCTCCATTGTCCACAGGGGAGCTATTGAAGAACGCGCGCTGGGTGCGCGAGGGCTCACGTATCGAGTTTCGTTCGATCGAGTCTCTTAATAATGTTTTACTAAGATAAGTCCTCAGCTATCCCGAAAGGATCATGAGCCTGTTCGATGTAGCAAGACAGGATAGAGGATGGAAACGTTTCATCGTAGATTCAGCCGCTCACACCCTTTTCTATGGGGTTGTTGGAGCCGGTATCGCATTGGCTTTAGGGATCGATTTTGAGATCTACGCCGTCATGTCACTGCTTGGTACAGCAATACAATTTCTAAGTGGCGGGCTCTTTGGGAAATTCTTAGACGCGGTCAGAAGACTAGCTAACGTATAAGACAGATGGAGTCCCGGAAGTACTGCATCTCCTAGCATCGGCTCAGTGGATCCAGTCTCTTCGCAAGAAGCCCAGTCATATGAGAGTGGCTTTTCGTAGAAGGAACCATACCGGTGCGATCAGTACTCCGCTTGCGAGAATGACGAACCAAAAGGCTGTGGGCTCGTTCTGAAACGGCAGTTGAATATTCATTCCGTACAGCGAGGCAAGCAGTGTTGGAACCATGAGAATGAGGCTTATGGATGCCAGAACCTTGATCAAATCGTTCTGGTTGTTGGAGATGACCGACGCGTACGCATCGAGGCTGCTCTCGATCAACTCTCTATAGATCCGCAGCAGCTCCTCCTGTTGCTGAAGGTCGATCGACAGATCCTGAAGATCATCTTGGACATCAGGTTTACGGGTGAAGTCCGGTATTCTCTGCAGTTGATGGAAGGCTTGCAGGTTTCCCCTCAACGCAGCATCAAGGTAGGTGCCGTCCCTCGAGAGCTTGAATACCTCCCCCACGGAAGAAGAGGAAGCTGACTTGAAGATCTCCCGCTCTACTATCTCCAGTTTCCGGTCGATAATATCCACCGCCAGCTCGAAGGACTTCACCACGCTCTCAAGCCAGTCGAGCAAGACCAAGTTTGTCGGGGAGGATCTCGGCCTCCGCGAGCCGATAGGTTTTCTGATCCTCTTGGTCGCTATCGGGTGACTCTGAATGGTGACAATGTGGCCTTGTGAAAGAAAGACAACGGCAGGATCGGTCGCCCGCTGCCCGTTGACGTATTTCTCGTGCTGCTGGTCCTCGGGGAAGGGAACCCGGACAACCAGTTTGACGTATGTGGGCTCCGCTCCTATGTCTGTCTCCAGTCTCGGGCGTTCGTCCACATCCAATGCATCTTCCAAGTCTTCGTAGGGGATCCCAAAGGAGGAATGGATTAGGTCAATGTCTTCTTTGGTCGGGGCTGTGCAGATTACCCACGTTGGGACGTTCGGGGTGATGCCTTTCACAAAGTCCGTGTAGGTCAGCCCCGTCTTCAGGTTCTTAATCTCTATCAAACTACCTCACCCCAAGCGGTGTAAGCTCCGCCTGCTACCTTTCGGTCAGACACTAGCACAGCTAATGCAATCTCGCATCCAGATATAATGGTTTCTTCCGGCGCCTTCGCCTAGCGCGCGCACGCCCCTTCCTGAGGTAGCGGATAACTCATTGACCGTCTTAGAGGCATGCCGTAGAATCTTATAAGTCTCGCCGTGGTCTACCTACTATTATGATCGCTGAACTTGAGTTGGTCGTGAGAATAGTCCTTGCCGCCGTCTTAGGGGGCGCTATCGGTTTCGAGAGGGAGAGGCTTGACAAGCCCGCCGGGCTTAGGACTCACATGCTGGTCGCTATAGGATCTGCTCAGTTCACCATCCTGTCTTTCTACGCCTTTCCGGGTGCTGACCCATCCCGTGTGGCCGCCTACATTGTGGCGGGAATCGGCTTTATCGGGGCTGGAGCCATAATCCAGACCCAGGACAGGGTGGTCG
>CAYSNV010000105.1:0-4467 GCA_964432545.1 uncultured Candidatus Bathyarchaeia archaeon
ACCAGAAGCGGCATGACAGGTGCGAACTTCACCTCTTCCAGAGGAATCCGGAGTTCCCTCATCGCTTTCACAACAGTCTCACCCACTCCCATAGCGGTGCCGTAGATGAGCCACTCGCCCCACATCGAAAGGTCCTGCGGCGCATACTTCTTGATGAGGGCGAGGTCGGAGAGGAACTTGGCGAACGCGTCCCACTCAAGTTTCTCGCGGTACGCGGAGTTGCGCCACTGCCCAAAGAGGGTGGACGGGAAGACGACGGCGGCGACCGATTGAATCAAAAGGAGAACTGAGGAGGCGAGGCTGGTCGCGAGGAGGTGCGCTACAGTCGGCAGCGCAAAGACGAGGATGATTGAGATCACAAGGAGGAGGGCTGATGCTGCAAAGAATGGGACAAGTCTCTTCCTCCCGCTGACCATGAACTCGGAGGAGATGGCGGTGTCCGCTCTATGGGTGAGGTCGGTCAGCTCTTGCTTGAGCTCGAGGAGCTGTGTCTCGTAGCTGCTGCTGGAGGAGAGCGTCTTCGCCATCTTCTTGACGTCGTCGGTGTCGACGACGCCGTTCTCGGCGAGGCCGTCAAGGAACTGCAGCACGCGCCGCTCATAGGAGTCCTGGCTCTGCTGGTTGAGGACCTGTATGGTCAAGCCTTTGGCCTTGGCGGTGATCTTGATCTTGCCCTGCCTGTGGAGGTCCAGGAGGGTTGCGTAGAAGCCGTCCTGATCGAAGTTCAGGGCGTCGCTCTTGAAGACGAGGTTGACCACCCACGGTTTCCTTGCCTCGTTGGGGATGATGCTGAGGTATTTGGGGACGGTGAACCGTTTCTCCCGGCCGTAACGAGCGTACACGAGGACGAGCAAGACAGGGAAGAGGAGGACCAGGGCGCGGCTTCCCTCCTTTAAGGCGGCAGCCGCATAGTATTGAAGGGAGTAGAGGATGTTCGCCCGCACCGTAGGCGCCCGTACATCACTGAGCTTCCTGGGGAACCCGTCGAAAGCGTTGAGAGCATCCCTCCTGTACAGCATCTCCACTTCGATGAGTTCGTCTTTGACCGCGCTCCCACTGAGCAGCAGCCACGCACCCGTCTTCTCTCGCCCCAAGCTTGGAGGGTGAGGATATACAGAGACGAGATCCCCTCTATCCTCGATAGCGATGCGGATGGTGCGGTAGGGTAGGTGCTGGCCTGCAAGCTTCAGGTTCAGGTGAACATACTGTTCGTCATATTCGAGGGGAGGGTGGATGCGGAAGACGTAGCGCACGGTGTAGAGCCCAGCCTCGAATCGTGCGGGGTTGACGACCCCCACCTCATTCTCCAGCGCCAAGCTCTCCGCCAGGTGTCGCGCCTCTGAACCCTCGGCGGGGGATCCGATCCACGTCTCACCGCGGAAATCCTTCAGGTATATCGCGGTGCCTCTGGGTCCAGAAGCATTCACGAACTCCACATACGGCTGGTTGAGCTTGTTCCTGGCGAGGGGCGCCTCCCACACCCTGTACAGCATCCGGTACTGGCCCGAGACCCTGACGTGGTAGGTGTACTCCTCCGCAAGGGTCCCGTCCGCGTAGAATGTCGCGGTGTAGCTGTCGACGACCACGTCGCCTTCAGCGAGAGAGGGAAGGGAGGTGATCAGGGCGAGGCCGACGACGCCGATCAGGAGCGTGACCAGAGCGAGGGTGGCGATCTGCCTTGTCTCAGCCACGCCGACCTGCCTCAGAACTCAATCCTGGGGCGCCTCTCCACTTCCTCCTCGAACGCCAGATACTCCAGTTTCCGGAGGCCGATCATGTTCGCGACGAACTTGGAGGGGATCGTGTCGAGCATGATGTTGAACTCTTGGCCGATGTTGTTGTAGGTGTACCGTTGCCGGGCGATCTCGTCCTCCACGCCCTTGACCGAGTCCATCAGGCTTGAGGCGACGGTGGAGGTCTTGAGGTCGGGGTAGTTCTCGGCGACGGCTAGGATGTTTCCCAGGATTTGCCGTGACTCGCGGTCGATCGACCTCAGGCCTTCAGCGCCGACTTTGAAGACCTCTGACCGCAGCGTCGTCACCCTCTCCAAGACCTCCCTCTCGAACTTCGCGTAGCTTTTGACGGACTCAACCAGCTGCTCGATCATGTCCAGCCTCTTCTTCAACGCGACCCTGATCTGGCCCAGCGTCGCCTCGCCCGAGTTCTTGAGGCTGAACAGCCTGTTGTAGATCGAGACCAAAAAGGAGATCAGGCCTACGACAATCACCACGCCTACTACTATCAGGATGATGGACACCCAGTTCATCTGTCATCACACCTTGACCTGCTCTAATAGACATATGACTTCTTTAACCTTTCCCAGAGCCTCTCAGATTTCTCGCCTCAAGCAAGCGCACAGCTGGCTTGAAGAATGTCTGGACGATGCGTCAGCTTAATGACGTCAGACTTGGTATCTATCTGGCGGTATTCACTTGAGTGCGTGACACATTGTGTCACATTGTACCACAATGTGTTAAGCCCCCCTGCGGCGTCTCGAAGCGCTGGGAAGGATCTGGAGAAGGCAAGAATCCCACCGACAGGAGCAACATACGGGTGCGCAGGCTGTGTTACTAATAGCGAAAAACCTCCCAACCCTAGCCTTCCCATCCAAAATATACTATTCCAGAGCGCTACGGGGTCTCGTCACCTTGGGGGGAGTTACAAATGTCCCGTCCATAGCGCAATGTTATCCACTGTATATGCTCCCCCAACACTTGGTGAGACATCTCACTTGACTCACGATGTGAGGTCGAAAGGATTGATCTCTGGGCATTGACTCCCCGCAACCCGCTTCGCCCTCAAATCATGTCAGCATCTTCATGCGGTGAAACAGGTGTTCCACAAGCTGGCGGGGCTTGAGGTGCCTTTTCCTCGCTATGTGGGCTAACGCCTTCTGCGTCCCCGTCTCGTACTGTATCGCTCTCTTCCGGCTCTCGACGATGAATGATGCCAGATGGAGCTGCCCGGCGACTTCTCTTAGGATTCGTTTTCTAAGCCTGTCGGATGGGCTCGCGAGCTTGAGTTCGAGGGGCAGCCTTAAAGCGTACTCGGTGAGCTCGAGATCCGTGTAGGGGAGTCTCGGCCTAATCTTGCATGCAGACAGGACAGGCTCGTCACGCTCGTAGTTGACGGTGGGGCTGCACCTGACACTGTCGCTGATGGCTTTCTGCGCCTCTGCTCTACCTCTGGCGGCGTAGACCTCTTGAAACCGTTTATAGCCTCCGAAAAGCTCATCAGCCCCCTGGCCGAGAAGAAGAACCTTGAATCCGCTGTGGGCCGCTTGCGCCCCTGTCCAGTAGAGGGGAAGAGCGATCTGAAGCTTCATAAGGTCAGGCTCCTCGACAAGCCACAGCACCTTCTCCAGATCCGCCTCGACATCTTCCAGCGATTTCGAGACTTCTGTCACTGGAAGATCTAACGCGTCGGCAGCCTTGAGGGCGTCCGAGGGGCTGGGGTATCCGCCTATTCTCACGGTGAAAAGCCGCACACCGAGGCCAAGCCTCTTCGCGACGAAGGCGGCAATCGAGCTATCGATCCCTCCGGAGAAGGCAACCGCGACCTCATCCACGTCCCGCGCTCTCTCCCTGACGGCCTTACTCAGGAGTTCACTCACCCTCTCCGCTGCGTGAGTCACGCCTACGCTCTCGGACCCTGGACGGCTGAAGTCAATCCCCCTTACCATCTTGAGGGTGGTGGTGACCGGGCTGGTCTCTACGACGACGCCCGGGGGAAGGCTCTCTCCGTCGCCGATGCCTATTCTCCAGAGGGCTTTCCTCTCGGACGCAAAGGCGCAGTACCGGGAGTTCTCTCCCACGTAGAGGGGTTTGAGGCCTTGAGGATCTTTCATCACACGTAAACGCGAGCCGTCGTTGAGAATCCCAGCGTACATCCCATCGTACCGCTCTATGAAGTGCGAGAGCGCCGTGGCCCCGTCGTCTCCCTCCAGGAACCCTGCGACATTGTCTCCTGTTATGAGAGCCTGTTCCGCGTAGGCCTCCCCTTCAAAGATGAGGTCGCCCCACGATGTTCCTACGGGCTGGGCGGTGTCCGAGCTGAGAATCCTTTGGAGACGGTAGGCTGAAGCGACACGAGCTTCCACCTCGCTCTCCGCGAGCGCGGTGAGGCTGTCTGAGAAGAATACCTGGGTTCCGGTTGAGACGCCGAAGGCGTCGTCTCCCCTGTGGCCGAGCGTTGCCAGCGCGCGGAGAGCGGTCTCAGAGGCATTGTCCCCTGTCTTGTCGAGTACCGCCACTAGGCCGCCCATCGCCGCTGCACTGTGAGGTTATCTAGATCAGAGAGCGCTTCGAGAGACGCTTCAGCTCATCTTCCGTCTTCTTGACCGCGTTATCGACAAGCTGCTTGGAGACCCCGAGATAGTTCCTGTAGTCGAGGAATAGATCCAGCTCTTTCTCCGAGACCCGCCGGGAGATCTCCGGGTTTCTAAGAAGCGCCTCCTTGAAGCTGATC
>CAYSNV010000106.1:0-1988 GCA_964432545.1 uncultured Candidatus Bathyarchaeia archaeon
CGTGAATACCGTGGCGACGTCTCCGGGGGACGGTGGGCTCATGTTGGCCATCGGGGTGCCTTTGAGGGGGGTGAAGACGATGAAGATGAGGGAGGAGACGGGGTGGCGGGAGACCAGGTCGACCGCGTCGAACTCGCCCTTCAGCCCGCCATGGTGGAGCCCGATGAGGATGTGGGGGGTGACGCTGACCCCCTCCCCGGTGAGCGTCTCGAGGGTTCTATCGTACGAGGAGATGTCGGCTTGGAGACGGTAGATCTCGCGGATCGTCTGCTCGCTGCCGATGACGTCGAGGGAGACAGAGTCCACATGCGTGCCCGCGATGGATGCGGCGGTCTCCTCGTCAACCAGACCGGTGTGGATGACGATCCTCAGACCCAGCCTCTCTTTGACTTCCTTGAGGGTGGGAAGGAATTCTTGGAGGGGGACGGTGCCGTCGGGGAGACAGCCCCCGCTAATCAGGCAGCCTTCCGCCCCGTTCTCCTTCAGCTTCTCGCATGTCGTGTAGAGCTCGCGGGGGGTTTCGGCGGGGATCATCGTCTCCAGCAGCTTTCCACCGCAGTGGCGGCATCGCAGCGCGCACCGCGCGCCGGTGAGGCTGATCGAGGGGAAGGAGGCAGCGGTCTCGGCTCCGCCGTGTCGGGAGTAGTGGGCGAAGGAGGGGGTGAAGAAGAGGACTCTGGGGCCGAAGTGCTGGAGGCTGAGGCTTCGGGACCTCTCCAGCGCTTCTGAGAGAGCACGCTGTTCTCGCCTGTCGCGTCTGCCGGTCACGGACGTCAACTGTACCCTTGCCTGCAGGAAAGTGGCCGTTGAGCACCTTCTCTCACATCTGATATAAACCCTTTCGAGAAAGAGGAGAACGTGAGGCCCCAGTCCTCGTGAAAGATCAACTTTTATATCGCGAGGTCTGGACCGGAGTGTGGTGGATGAAGAGGTTGGAGGAGCCGCCGAGGAGGGTAGACCGCATCAGGGTCTCTCTGGGGACCGCCATCGCCCTCGGCCTGTGCTCAGGCGTGATCGACACCCCCCCCACCACCCTCTACCTGCTGACCTACCGCCTGGGCAGGTGTTCTGCCAACTGCCTCTTCTGCGCCCAGGCCCGCTCCAGCGCCGCAGACGCGGACAGGCTCTCCCGGGTCACCTGGCCGACCTACCCCCTGGAGGACGTGCTGCGCAAGCTCAGGGATGCTGACGAGAAAGGGTTCCAGAGGGTCTGCCTGCAGACGCTCACCTACCCCGGCATGTTCGAAGACCTCACCTCCCTCCTCACCCGGCTGCGCGAGAACACGCGTCTACCGGTCTCCATCTCCTGCCAGCCCCTAGACGAGCAGCGCCTCGCGGCGCTGAAGAGTCTGGGCGTCGACCGGCTGTGCATCCCCCTCGACGCCGCCACCGAGGAGCTGTTCGAGCGGGTGAAGGGGAAAGGAGCGGGAGGGCCGTACCGCTGGGGCCGGCAGCTCGCATCCCTGTTCAACGCCGGTGCGATCCTGGGACAGGGGAGGGCCACCACCCACTTCATCGTCGGGCTGGGGGAGACCGACCGCGACCTCCTCACCGTGTTCCAGGCGATGGCGGACCACAGAGTACTGACGAGCCTCTTCGCCTTCACCCCCCTGAAGGGGACGGCGAGAGAGCATGCCGCTCGACCTCCCCTCAAAAGGTACCGGCGCCTCCAAGTCGCCCACTACCTCATCAGCCAACGACACGCCTCCCTCACCGATTTCACGTTCGCCGAGAGCGGGGAGCTCACGGGCATCCGCATGGGCAGGGATCGGTTGAAGCGGACCCTCAAAAATGGGCGAGCCTTCCAGACCTATGGCTGCCCAGGCTGCAACAGACCCTACTACACCGAACCCGCCTCGGGCCCCCTCTACAACTACCCGCGAACGCTCACCCAGAAGGAACTTGAGGAAGCCGGCACCATCGCCTTCGAAGGTATCGAGTTCACTTCAGCCTGACCGCAGAATCTGGCACATTAAGAATTGGGAGTT
>CAYSNV010000106.1:1998-4462 GCA_964432545.1 uncultured Candidatus Bathyarchaeia archaeon
CGATTTCTCGGGCGGCGCGCGCATCAGCGTCTACCTTGGGAGAGGCCAATGCTAACAAGGTGAGCTCCCAAGCCACCTAGAACATGGACGAGGGGAACGGCCCCATCACCGCGGCCGGACTCTTCACAGCCTCAGGCGGCGAGAATATGTTCGCCATCGCCAGCATCCCGCTAGGAATCACCAAGACGAGTGACTACTCGCTCAAGCTCATGTGGGAAGGCACCTTCGAAGGAGCACTCCTTCTTTGACCGTCTTGGCGACTCCGGAAAACCTAGATATCGACGACGGTCCCGCAACATTCTCAGTGTTGCAGAGCCAGCTCATCTCGATGGGGAGCGTAAATCGCCAAACATTGTCGAGTACTCCGCTACGATTGAGGGACAGAAACTCATACCTTAATGTAGGCTAGTCTCCGAGCAGTCTTACAATTGAGGCAGGAAAACTGAACCGAGCTCTACAGGAAACCTCGGTGACTTCAGATTCCTAGCCAATTTGCCGGGTGTCGTGTCTCAAAAATCGGATCCTTGACGTCTTCTGCTCAATGAAGGATCGCGCTACTATGGACTTCGATGACCGGTGATGGAGAGCTTCGTTGCTCCCCTCGCAAAACGATGTGAGGCGACGTGATCTGCTGAGATGTTTCCGGAGGATCACTTAGATCGACTTAAAGCGCGCCTTTGAAGCCTCCGACATCTTCGTAGCAGGCAATGCCATCCCCGAACTCTGCTCCTTGGATGCGAACTGGTCCAAGATCGAGAGAAATCTGAAAAGTGGGAGTAAGAGAAGATGGATGCTCAGCGGTATTCTGCGTCTGCGCCGTATCTTGTGTAGATTCGACCCAAGAAGATTGGTATGATACCTCCATCTTATTGTTTGGAATCCTGACATGTGTAATAGATTCTCTAGGCCTTCAGCAGTGTACCCATCTCGTACATGTCCGGTCGTTCTTGCGAACTCGCATCCGAAGTACTCTGAGTAGTGAGGCGTTGGAACCGATATGACCAGAGTTCCTCGATCCTTGAGGAGAGAGTCTATTGTTAGCAGTGATTCGAGATCATGATTCACATGTCCCAAGACATTGATGAGTAGAATCTGCTCGTAATGGTTCCGCTTCAGATGAGGTTGGCTAAAAAGAGTGTCATGTATGAAACTTACCTATGCTTGCCCGAACAGCTAAGTCTTGCCCCAAAGATAAGTCATCGGTACTAAGCTCCATGCAATCTATTGACTCATGAGTATTCTTAACAAACTCGTAAGAGCTTTAGTCCCCAGTCACCCCGATATCTGCATTCGCACGTTTCCTTCCGATAAGTCCTCAAACAGCTGACCATCGAGCGCGCACGCTAGAATTTTGAGGTGCGCGTCGAGTATTTGGCGACAGTAGCCGGATAGAAGGGCGTGCATGCGGAGGACGACGAGGAAGAGAGTGCTGAAGACTCATGTGATTCAGTGCAATCCCACCTAGTTAGGGCACCTATCGCATACTGGATTTGGAGTGTCTTGGATTACCGATTTTCTGAATTCCCGGTATTGCCTAGAGTTCCAGATGTCTTTGAACGCTATCTCAAATGCGTTCCCGAAGTTAAAGACGGTAGGATCCATCCTTATGCAGCACGGAGTCACATATCCATCCGCCGTGATGAAACAGTCTCTAAACGGCCAAGTACAATGCATCTTCCTCTTGTCTGAGGATAGGAAATGCAACGCTGCTTTCCCATCATATGCCTTGACGAAGTTTCTGATCGTAGAGCTTGCTGCCCTTGATCTGTTAATGAATTCGAGGGAGGGGAAGTAGCCATCTTGACTTGGGATCAGCCAGTTTTCAACCTCAACGATATTGATTTCGTCGATGCCGATACTGTTACACAGACTGAACAATATCGGAATTTCCCCATAGTTGAGGTGCGTTGCTACAAAGTTCACCGCAAGCACAGTCTGGGAACCGATATTCTTTTTCTTTTCGACTAGTTCTCTGAGAATTCTCAAGATGCGAAAAAAATCGCTTCCTTTTCGTATTTCCTCGAAATTCTTTTCAACAACTGAGTCGAAGGAGATGCAGAATTGACTGAAGTAAGTGAGGATTTTGTCCACGTTCTTCGATGATACCAGTGATCCATTTGATGTTGCCGTGAAAGATGTGTTGCGTCTTCGGCCATACCGCACGATCTGCCATAGTTGGGGATTCAAGAGGGGCTCGCCTAGACCTTGCAGCTTTACTGTTTTGACTGCGGGGATCTGCTTGAGAATCCCCTTAAATTCTTCGAGAGTCAAGTCCTTATTCAGTCTCGAAGATGTGAGGGTTTTCCTAGTACACGCTATACAGTTGAAATTGCACCTCGTTGTGGGTTCTATCTGAATCATTGAAGGGAATGGCATTTTTTCAAATGCGTGGGATGCGGCAGATACAATTTCACGGAAAGTATGAAGATGTCTTCTACCTCTGACGAACGCCACACCTTTCCTC
>CAYSNV010000107.1:0-4427 GCA_964432545.1 uncultured Candidatus Bathyarchaeia archaeon
AGGCCCAAGTTCTATTTAGACCGGTGTACCCATTGCCAGCAGTGTGAAGATGTCTGCCCTACGAAGGCTATCGAACTGACCAAGTTCTACGAATCTGTGGGCTTTGACCGGGCCTCCATGATCCTAGAATAGCGGAGCATAAGGGGCAGCCTCATAGCTTTAGGTAGGGGGCAGGTCGAAGCTTCTTTCTCTCAGACAGCTTTAGCGCTGTCTTTAGCCCCAACTTTATGCTCTTCACGGGCTTATACTCGATACTGCTCTTTTCGCACGCGCTTCTGAAAAGGGCTCTTCCCGTATCCGTTCTCACTAGAACGGTGGACCACCCTTTGGAGGCGTCAGCGGCTCCGACGGATATGTCCGCGAGCTCTCCGGTGAAGTCTTGGCACTTGCTGCATCCTGGCAGCCTGTACTCCTTTAGATCGGGGATGGCGGCTTCGAAAAGCTTCTCCTTCTTTCGGTACGCGGTGAATACGTTGTTTCGGATGTCGAATCTTGTCACGTTCCTAAGGTCGACGTGGTTCTGTTCTTGAAGACAGTCGAGCATGAGGTTCTTGTAGAGAAAGCTGTTGAAGCAGAATATCCCGATCGTCAGTTTCACGTGTTCTCCCAGCTTCCGGTTGCTGTAGGCTGCATGCGTTATCTTCCTTATTCCCTCTATCTGGCAGGGGACTCCCACGTAACCGATCCTTGATTCAGGATAACCTGTGACGGCATCGGCGAGGACGCTTACCGATGCAGCTACGTTGTATTTTGAGCCGGTCGCTTCGAGTACTTGGCTGCGGTCAAACGCTAAAGCTGGCGCCGGCTTCCACAGATCCTCTGGAGTGGTCTTTGTCGTCAATGCGATATCGATCAGTCTGTCTTCAAGGGCCTGGACTAGTAGTACCGAGGCTATTCCGCTGTCTTGGCAGCGGCTCGCTATCTCCTTGTCATTTGAACGGGCGAAGTAGGCCTCCTGAATTATTCCTATGTCCTTCTCGTCCTCTGTTCGTATCCGCCCAAATACAGCTTTCTCGATGTCCGCGCGGGGGAGGTCGACTCGTGGGCAGCCATAGTAGCAGAGCTGGCATAGAACACAGATTCCCTTGATAACCGGCTTCTGTTCGTCGCTAGGTTGGAGAACGTTGACCGGGCATGAGGCGATGCAGGTACCGCAGTACATGCACATCCCGGCGTTTACAACCTCTGCGCTTAGAGATCCCCATACTTTCAACGGTTTCGACATGTCCTCATCATTACTCTGTCAAAGATCTCGAAGTCTATCGGGGTCTAAGGATGTTATTAAGGACTCAGGTTAAAATACTTGCGGTCAGAGAGTACAGTGCGGGAGCTGATGGTTCGATGTCACGGTTGACCCAACCTTACGCCGTGAAGATCTGCGTCACCGCGGTGTTTGCCGCTCTGATTGCCGCTCTCACATTCCTGATTAGGGTTCCCGTTCCTGCAACAGGTGGCTACATTAATTTTGGTGATA
Organism: uncultured Candidatus Bathyarchaeia archaeon; assembly: GCA_964432545.1. GTDB lineage: Archaea > Thermoproteota > Bathyarchaeia > 40CM-2-53-6 > DTGE01 > CAYSNV01. The sequence continues at coordinate 1,475 of CAYSNV010000107.1, forward strand.
CTATCATCTTCATTAGTGCGCTCTTGTTCGGCCGTTTTGTCGGCGGCATAGCTGGCGGCGTAGGTTCTGCGATCGCTGATGTTATTGGGTACCCTCTCTTTGCGCCCTTTACGCTCGTTGTCAAAGGTCTTGAAGGCTTTCTCGCCGGCCAGATCAGGAGCGGGACGAGTCTGCGAAGGGACATCACGGCATGCGTTGTTGGAGGAGTCGTCATGGTTCTGGGTTACTTCATTGTGGAAGCATATATTCTAATGCTGGGTATTCCCGCGGCTCTGGTTGAGGTTCCAGGCAACGTTTCCCAGATGCTGGTGGGGGGAGTGATCGGTGTGCCGGTGGTTCAACTAGTTAGGAGAAGAGCAGTCTTCCTCCGCAAGTTATTCTGATGCCTTCAGCGCCTTCCAGAGGGCGTCGGCCTTAGGCATCGCCAATCTACGTGTAGATCCATCACTCTTAATCAGAACTCTGTGGTTCCTGTCGGCGACCATTTCGCCGACGACCGACGCATGTATTCTGTTTGCGCTAAAAACCTCCAGAAGCTTCTTAGCCGCCGCTGTACTGGCCGAGATCAAGAGGGAGCCTGAGCTTATTAACTGAAGTGGATCCATCCTAAACAATCGCGCGAGTGCCTTTGTCTCCGGGCTTACAACGAGCTTCCCTTCATGAACGGTGAATCCGCATCCCGCTGCATCCGCCATCTCACATAACCCTCCTTGGACACCGCCTTCCGTCGGATCGTGCATGGCATAGACTCCTTCTATCCCTGAGGCTATGAGCGCCTCAGCAACTACGCTGGTCTCCTCCAAATACTTCGCGCTCTTTTTCACAAAGGCCGCCCCAAAAGCTCTCGCTACCATCTCTCTTCTGTCGGTTGCGAGGATACCTGTCCCTTCTATGCCGACACCCTTAGTGAGAACGATCTTAGATCCGGGTTTTGATCCCGCGGTGCTGAAGTATTTCCGCCCCTCAGCGACACCGACACAGCAGCTGACAATGATCGGATGGTCAAGCCCGGGAGAAGTCTCACAGTGGCCGCCGACGACCGCGACGCCCAATTTCGCCGCCGCGTCATTTATCTGTTGACAGATCTTGAGAAGGGATGCTCTCTTGAAGTTCTTCGGGAGGAGGATGCAGACGAGAAGCCAGCGAGGTTTCACACCTCGAGTCGCAACATCATTCGCTGACACGTTAACTGCGAGCAAACCCGCCCTGTCTACCGCTCCGCTGACGGGGTCGCAGGATGTTGCAATCAGCCTGTCCCCTACCTTGAGGATAGCCGCGTCTTCACCCCGCGTGGGCCCCAAGATCACGTCTTTGTCCTTGGCGCCTAAATTCCTGAAGACTACCGCTTCAAGTATTTCAGGAGGCACTTTTCCAAACGGGAAGTTCATCATCCCCACCAAGTCTTTGAACCGCCTTTGAACTTGGCGAGAGCGCATAACTCTTATAAGGTTGTGCATACGCGTAAGGGCGCTAATAGCACGTTTGTCGTCCTGCTTTCATCTCGGACGGATACGATGGAATGGGGCACTACTGTTCTTAGAAACCGCCAGTGTGCGCCTAATGATCTTTAGTGATCTCGAACGAGAACTTTAAATAAGAAACCCTTGTAGTCTCCCTTCAAGAGTTGATTCTGATGCCTACTGTAAAAGTTGACTGGATGAAGTGTAATGGAGACTCTGTGTGCGTTGGCGTATGCCCTGTGAACGTCTTTGAGATGCAGAACCTGAAGGACTACCCTGACACGCCGAAGTCTGTCCCTGTGAGAGAGAGCGAATGTATCCTGTGCATGGCATGCGTAACCCAGTGTCCTACTGAAGCGATAACGGTGACGGAGTAGCACGCGTCACGTCGACAGGATCGATGCGAGCCTGTACAGTTCTGCGTCGATCCTTTTCTCCTCCGTGCAGGCGTAGTCCAAGTCGACGGGCACAATTGCTCCCGCTTGAACTCCTGTCATCACCTTTTTCTCTCCCTGTAGGAGGAATCGAATGCTCGCCACACCCATCCGTGATGCCATAAGCCTGCTGTACGCTGTGGGGGGGCCCCCCCGCTGAACGTGTCCTAGGCGCGTCAGCCTCACCTCAAACCCTGTCTTCATTCTTATGAAGTTGGCGATGTCGGTGCAGTCGCCTGCACCTTCCGCCATCACGACAATCCCGGACTTCTTCCCCTTCTGATGACACTGTTCTAGGTAGGTGCATATTTCCATGATATTGCACTTGACTTCGGGTATGAGTATGATCTCGGCGCCTGATGCGACTCCAACCTCCAAAGCGATGAATCCCCTGTCTCTCCCCATGACCTCTACGACGAAGACTCTCTCGTGGGATGTGGCCGTGTCCCGTATCTTGTCGACCGCCGAGAGCGCGGTGTTGACTGCGGTGTCAAAACCTATCGTTGTTTCTGATCCTGCAAGATCGTTGTCGATCGACGCCGGTATACCGATGATCGATATTCCTCCCACCTTGTAGATTCTTGAGGCGGCCTTGAAGGATCCGTCTCCGCCGATTACGACTAGCCCATCCAGTTCAGACTTCTTCAAGACTTTAACCGCCTCGGCAATTCCTTCATCTGTCTTCATCTCATCGGCTCGAGACGTTTTCAGGAATGTTCCGCCGAGGTTGATGATACCTCCCACCGCCCGAGCGTCGAGCTTCACATACTGGTCCTCCAGCAGTCCAGCGTACCCTCTCTGATAGCCGATGACCTCAAGACCTTCGATTACGGCTGCTCTGGTAACCGCTCTGACCGCTGCGTTCATGCCTGGTGCATCGCCGCCGCTGGTCACAACGCCGATCTTCTTCAAACTTGTCACCTTGGCTCACGGTCTTCAGAAAATCTGCTAGTGGACATTCTTTTAAATCCACTGCCTCAGCCGACGAGTTGTAGCGTCGTGAAAGTATCATGTTTGCCTGAAAAACTTTAAATTCGGCGCAAGTCGTTAGCTCGTCAA
>CAYSNV010000108.1:0-4361 GCA_964432545.1 uncultured Candidatus Bathyarchaeia archaeon
CTCTTCACCTCTGTGCAGGCCTGAGCTCTTGGCGACCTCTTCGATTGTGGTCTCAACCACTTCGCCGTTCTCCTTGACCTTGCACGTGTAATTGAGGGTTATGAACTCACCCTTGCCTACTGTCAACGTGTCCGCCCCTTTCGGCCGATCTTCACTCCATTGTTTCACTCATATCTATTAAACTATTCGACCGTTTAGCGCCCGCCAGCGGGAAGCTAGACTACCACGCTTACTTGACTGTCCAGTTCAAGAATGCTGTAGAAGCCGGCGTAGGCGGGGCCGGGGTTTATGACGGTGGTGCCGCCGATTCTCTCACAGCCTTTGGCTTCGTGGATGTGGCCGCAGATGACCAAGAGGGGATGGACAGCCTCAATGAACTCTCGTAGCGCCTGACTGCCCACGTGGGCTCCCGACCAGATCTTATCAAGCCGTGTGTCCTTTGGGGGAGCATGGGAGATGATGATCAGCCTTGCTGTGTCCTCTTTGTGAGCTTTCACGAGTCGTTCTGAAGCTTCCTGTTCGCTCCATTGGTAGGGTGTGTTGAACGGGGAGAGGGGTGCACCGCCCAAGCCCAGAAAGGTATACCCTTCATACTCTATTTGCCGTCCGTCGATGCAAGTTATGTTCTCCCCTCTGTAAGTCGCTAAGTCTCTTGAGTCAGTGTTCCCGGGGATGAAGAGAATCTGTCTGCCGGCTCTGCCAAGTTCGCTGAGCGTGTTGAGCGCCTGTTTGCTGTCGTTCAAGGCGACGTCTCCGGCTAGGGCGACGAGGTCGAATTGGTGTCGCGAGAACGCCTGGTGCGCTGTGGCTACCGCCTTTCTACTTCCATGGAAGTCTGTCAGCGCGCATATCCTTAGGCGGGTCGTGGCTACCCCCCGGAGTGGGATAGTGGGTTACAATGGGTTCCGGGCGAAAACTTCCTTCGCCGCGGCGAGTCCTTCACCAGCTTTGAACTCGTACTTGAGATCGGCTAAGACCGCCTCCAAGGCGGTGACTGTTGTGCAAATCATCGCCTCGTCGACCATACCCATAACGCCGATTCTGAACATCGTTCCCTTTAGTTTCCCCATTCCTCCGGCGATGGCGATGTTGTACCTGCTCAACAGCTGTTTGCGAATCATCTCATCGCTGATCCCCGGAGGGTTGTTTGCGGCGATGACTACGTGTGACCGCGACTCTGGTTCAGCTGGAAGGCTGATGTGCAGCGCCTCCAAGGCTGCGTAAGTCGCTTCGGCGCAGACCTCGTGGCGTCGAATTCTCTGTTTCATCCCCTCTTCCTTTATCATCTTTACCGCCTCGTCCAGAGCGAACAGGAGGGGGACGGCGGGAGTGTACGGCGTCTGCCTTCTGTCCTGATAGAACTTTCTGTAGGCGAGGAGGTCGAAGTAGTATCGCGTCTTTGCCTTCTCTATGACGGACCAGGCTTTGTCGCTGACTGAGACGACGGAGAGTCCGGGAGGCGTCATCAGGCATTTCTGGCTTCCTGTGATGCAGAAATCTATACTCCACTCGTCTACAGGAAGTTTGTCCCCGCCCAGTATAGAGATGGCGTCCACAACGAAGAGGACGCCACGATCTTTGCAGATGTCGCCGACTTCCTTCAGGGTCCTCGTCGTCACTCCTGTTGAGGTTTCGTTGTAGACGACGGCGACAGCCTTCGCGTCAGGGTTGCGCTGCAACTGCCCTTCCACTTCGCGGGGTTTGACTGCGCTTCCCCACTTCACTGGGATCTCCATCGGGGCAGCTCCGTATGCTTCGACGGTCTCCTTGACACGCTGGCTGAAGACTCCGTTCACGGCGACGATCATCTTATCGCCTCGGGACAGTAGGTTCGCAATAGCACATTCGACCCCTCCCGTCCCTGACGCCGACAGGACGACGATATCATTCCTAGTTTCAAAAATGAGCTTGAGGTTCTCGATCAGCGCCTCGTACATCTCTTCAAACTCGGGCCCCCTGTGGTTTATCATTGGCTTGATCATCGCTCTCATCACTCGCGGAGGCACATTCGTGGGGCCGGGAAGCATCAGCAGAGTCTGTTTGTCCACTACGTCATCCCTCAGCTAAAGTGACTGGTACTCTCGGCAGGGTGTACTAAAGCTTTTTGTAAGGATCGCGCAAAGATGATGAGTGTGAGCGCCGTTGAAGATAATCTCGCTTCTTTCAGATTTCGGGTCGCGAGATCCTTACGTCGCGGAGATGAAAGCGGTCATGCTCTCGATCTGCCCGGATGTCGCGATCATAGACATCACCCATGAGATAGAGAAGTTCAACATTCCGATGGGCGCCCTCACCTTGGCAGAAGCGGTCCGTGCGTTCCCCGATAGCGCTATTCACGTCGCGGTCGTCGACCCGGGCGTGGGAGGGCCAAGGCGGCCGATCATCGCTGCCACGAAACGGGGCATCTTCGTGGGGCCGGACAACGGCCTGCTCATGCCCGCGGCGGCAAACGCGGGTCTGCAGCACGTCTACCACATCACGAACCGGCAGTTCATGAGAGGGGAGATCTCAAAGACGTTTCACGGGCGAGACATCTTCGCTCCAGCTGCCGCATGTCTCGCATTGGGCATGGTACCTCAAGACGCAGGAGAAGAGATCACCGACTACACTAGGATCAGCTTTGAGGAAGCAGTAGCCTGTGAAAAGGGAGTCTATGGGAAGGTGATCTCTGTGGACTCATTCGGCAACGTCATAACCAATATCAAGCTAGAGCATTTGGGTCAAAGGCTGCCGGTAGGAGACAGAGTTGGGGTGAGGGTCAAGAGCAGGAGGGTCAGCGCTCTGTTCGCAGAGTCTTACTACGCAGGGACCCGCGGTCCGCTCTTGGTGATCGGAAGCCACGGCCTCCTCGAGCTTGCCCTCAACCAGGGGAACGCTGCAGAGAGATTCAAGGTGAAGACGGGAGACCCCTTTGTCATCGAGCGTTCGGGGGCTTATCGCTGAGCGACAGCTCTTTGACTCTGTTCACGCCATCGATCTCTTCGACGTGCCGCAGAACCCCCTTAGGTACCAGCGATTGCCAGTCTAGTCCGTTCAGCATCCGGTTGCGGATCTCGGTTGCAGAGAAAACGTCCCGGCTAAAGAAGGGAATCCTCTCCACTGTTATCTTGGCTTCTTTGAAGAGTCGGGCGGTCAACGCTTCGTTCGTGTACACGACATCGAACTTCGGGACCCGCGATCTCACATGGGAGACCCATACATCATGAACGTTGACGTCCTCGACAGGGATGACGTGGTATTTCGACCTGTCAATCTTGGCGTCGTCTAAGGCGTTCATGATCATGCAGAGCCTTTCTCCAGCGGTGAACGGGTTGTCCAGTGAATGGCTGTATTGCGCGCTTCCTATGGCGATGATGACCTCGCCCACTCTCTTCAGGATGTAGCGAAGCGCCTCGAGATGACCGTTATGGAACGGCTGAAACCTTCCGATAAACAGCGCTCTGCGATAATTCATTCACGCCCACCGGTCTATCATACGAATAGCGTAGAAAGGTATTTTACTCTTTGCGCCCCTTCCTCCGGAATCTCATGCGAACCTCTGCTTAGGCCTTTTCCCAAGATCCACAACAACTATAGTTATCTACCCCGCTTCTGAGAATACCTAGCAGCGGTCAGGTGGAAGGCCGATGATCGAGGTCCCCGGCGACATTCTCGAGGGCGGTGGTCAGATACTTAGGACGAGTGTATCTCTGGCAGCCCTGCTTAAGACCGAAGTGACTATTCGAAACGTCCGGGCGAAGAGAACTCCGCCGGGATTCAGGCCCCAGCATGTCACTGGAGTCTCCGCGGTTGCCGCGATCTCGAAAGCTGATGTCGAGGGCCTCCAAGTCGGGTCAACAACTCTCCGCTTCAGTCCTCGCGAGAGAGCCGGAGGCGACCACCGATTTGATGTGGGAACAGCCGGAAGCATCACGCTAGTGCTTCAGGCGCTAATGCCGGTTTCAGCGTTCACTGACAAGCCGGTACGAATCACCATCGTCGGGGGAACTGACGTTCGCTGGAGCCCCAGCGTCGACTACCTGAGACTCGTCACGTTGCCAAACCTAGCCTTGACGGGGTACAACGCAACGCTAACCGTGGAGCAAAGGGGTCATTACCCTAAAGGGGGGGGCAGGGTCACTTTCACCGCGACGCCGGTGAAACACCTCAACCCTCTCACGCTCGAGGGAAGGGGAGTCGTCAAACGCGTCCAAGGTATCAGCCACTGCGTCAACCTCCCCCGCCACGTCGCGGAAAGACAGGCTCAAGCCGCGGAGAGAGTCTTGAAGCCCGCCCTCGGTGACGTCGCAATAGACGTTGAGGCAGGAGCAGGTCCGGGCCCAGGCAGTCTCGGTCGGGGAGCCGGGCCGCGGAACGCCGCC
>CAYSNV010000109.1:0-4356 GCA_964432545.1 uncultured Candidatus Bathyarchaeia archaeon
GGTGTATGAGAGGGCTGGCTTCAACTCTTCCTGCTTTTCTCCAAGTTGGGATAAAGCGTTCAGAAGGGGAAGGCTGGCTCGCGAATTCTGCGGGTCAGATTAGATCTGGCGGGCGCTACGGATCTCGTGAGCTGCGCGTGCACGAACGGCACGAGTTCACGCTCGACAGGAAGATGTGGAAGTGACAATAGGGCGCCTACAGCCGGGACGAAGTCCGAGAGCAGACCAATCGTCCACTATCATCATGCATTCATGAAGACGGCAAATGGAACAGAATTCGCCAAGCTTTAATAGCGGTATTCCCAGACACAGTCCCCGTGGTCGTATGCGGAAGGAGTATCCGATCCTGGCCGTGGTCGCGTGCATCTGGGGGTCCGGCCACCCGATCGGAAAGCTGATTCTCAAAGAGATCCATCCGATCCAGCTCTCGATGCTGAGCGCGGCCCTGACGTTCCTCGCGCTAGCCGTCATCCTTGTCGCCACCCGCGAGTTCCAGAACGTCAGAGTTCTCGGCAGAAGGGGAGCGTTGCTCGCCGTCTTAGGGGGCGTCGTGATGTTCTTCGTCTACCCGATCCTCAGCTTCTCGGCGCTGCAGAGAATCCCCGCCTCGGTGAACTCGATTCTGGTCGCCACGAACACGATCTTCGCGACTCTGATGGCGATCGCGGTGTTGAAAGAGAGGTTGAGCCCGGTGAACTACGGCGGGATCGTCCTCGCGTTTTTGGGAGTCCCGTTCGTCGTGCTCAGCAGCGGCTGGGGCGCCCTCACCGCCCAGACGCTCAATGCGGTGGGGGTAGCGCTCTCCCTTTCCGGCGCCGTCGTCGCCGCCCTCTACACGATCATCGGCAAAGTCGCCATGTCCCACTATGACGCCCTGAGCCTCACGCTGGTCGCCAGCCTCGCAGGAGGCGTTATCCAGACCCTGGTAACGAGCACCATCGTCGGCTATGCTGAGATCTCCCGGGTTTCGTTCCCGGCTCTTGCGATGATCCTCTACTGGGGTGTCTTTTCCGGGGTTGGCTACTTCCTCTTCTACCGGTGCCTCAAGAACTTGGAGGCGGGCAGGGCCAGCTCCTTCATCTACTTCGCCCCCCTCTTCGCTGTGGTCAGCTCGTTTCTGATCTTGGGCGAGCCTCTGGGCGTGATGCTGATCTTGGGGATGATTCTGATTTTCGTCGGCGTCCACCTCACCCAGAGAGGAAAGGCGTAGCGGCGCGTGTGCAGCGGGATGACCGACCGAGACCGAGCGAGCCGGCGCCTGCGCGGCCCCAAGGCGATAATGTCCGTTGCGGCTCTGTCAGCCGTCTACCTCGTCTTCCGCGCCTTCCCGACGTTCCCGATGATCGGCGTAGGAGCGTTCCGCGCCTCCGACATCCTCCCCTCCATCCTCTGCATCCTATTCGGCCCGTTCGTCGCAGTCACCTCCATTCTGATCGGCACTCTCCTCTCCTTCTTCTCCGTCGCCCCACCGCTCTTCCTGGGGCTGGACTTTCTGCCCGCGACCGTGAACGCGACCGTCGTAGGGGCCGTCTTGAAGAAGAAGCGGATGGTCCCGGCGGGGATCTTCCTTTCGCTGATCTTTCTCTTCTCGTCCCATCCCTATGGGGCAGCGTTTGCGCGAGGAGGAGTTCCGTTCCTGTGGCTTCACTTGATCGCATTCCTCCTTCTGGTGTCTCCGGTGTCTCCGCGCTGCCCGGAGTGGCTGAAGGAGCCTTCCCACACCTCTCCTTTTGCAGCCTTTGCGGTGCTCACCTTCATCGGCACCATGGCGCAACACGTCACCGGGAGCCTGCTGACAGCCTCGCTGTATTCTGGGGTGATCGCCAAGCAGGGAGCGCTCGCATACTGGAGCGTCGTCTTCTACCTGTATCCTGTGGAGCGGCTCGTCATCGTCGCCGCATCGACGTTCATCGGAGTAGCCGTCTTCAAGGCGATGCGGAGGACCACGCTGCGAGACGTGCTCAACGCCTAGAAGAGGCAGAAGACTCGAAAGATATATATCAGATGAGCTGTCACCCAGAATGGTGTGGGGTCGATTCCTCGGGGCCGTAGAAGGCAGGTCGGAAGGCCGCCTGATGCGGAGTCTAGCCAGGAATGACGACAGATGTTGATCCGCCAAGGGCTCCAGATGTCCCATGAGTATGGGTTTGCGGACCTCACGCAGGGATGAAGAACTTCAGGAGCGCAGATGAAACCCGTAGACGCACGCTACGGCGGAAGTCAAGGGTTCAATATGGCAAACGCCATGAAACTCCCTTCGGCCCCACCACACTAATCTACGGAGCCGGTGCCGGCAATCGCCCCCTCTCGTCTTGCACACCGGGACAGCAAACCGCCGAGACCGACAAGAACGCCCGATTCTTGGAGAAATGCTTAAAAGCGCGGCGCGGGCTCATCCTCGTGGAGTTGGCGGCCACAGCTGGGAGCTAGGACCCGTTCCCATTCCGAACACGGCAGTGAATCTCCTAGGCGATTCATGAGGTAGTATGGTGCGAAAGCCCATGCGAGGCATGGACCGCTGCCAACTCCACTTCGGTTCACCGTCTTCGTCTACTCTGAGATATTCGAAAGAGGTCGGAAGAGTAAAACATTTATCGGAGGCGTTCTTTGCAACAGTATCCGTAGGAGTCTTACACGCTATGCCTCTGCCTGTTCAAGGTGCGCTGCAGCTTCCTTTCGGCCAGGAGCAGTCGACGCTGGGGAGCATCATCTCGCTCCTCATGTACCTCTCCTTCATCCTTTTCATCTTCTTCGGCCAGAAGATCCAGCTGAGGATGATGCTGTGGGAGATCGACGGCGTCATCCGCAAACTCGACTTCATGCGGGCCGACGCGAAAGCCCTCACCCTCAAGACCCTTAAAGAGGTCGGGAAGCCGAAAGAGGATCCCGCCCCCGCCCTCAACAGCCTCTTGGAGCAGTTCATGATCTCGCCGGTGGACATGGACCCCGCCGGCATCGTCTGGAAGCTTGACCACATCATGGACGTGCGGGAGAGCAAGTTCAAAGAGGACGTCAAGCTCATCGCCCCCGAGGCGGGTGAAAGCCAGCTCCACAACCTCGAGAACCTCGTCGAAGCCGCCCACGCGCTGAACACGATCTACAGGATCCTCCGCCACTTCTACCTGCTGGGGAAGAAGACCCGCAGCTTCTACATCATCCTCCAGCTCCAGATGATCATCCCGCTGATAATGCAGGAGACGGAGGCGCTGGTGGACGCGGCGAAAGCCTTCTCACAGGGCCAGCCGATCGGCGACGGCATCGGCGCTCTCATCGCCTCCCAGCTGATGGCCGGAGTGCCTAAGAGAAAAGTGGAGAAGGACGTGGTGATCGCTGAGACGATGCTGGAGGGGAGAAAGGTGATCGCCCTCAAGGCGGAGGGGCCGGGAGGCAACGTCGGAAAGCCCGGCGACGCCATCAGACGGGTGATCGAAGAGTATGACGGAAAGATCACCTCCATCATCATGATCGACGCAGCCCTCAAGTTCGAGGGAGAGCCTAGCGGCGAGGTCTCCGAGGGGATCGGCGCCGCCATCGGCGGCATCGGCACCGAGCGGTTCAAGATCGAGGAGGAGGCGAAGAGGTTCAAGATCCCCCTCTACGCCGTCATCGTCAAAGAGAGCATCCGGGAGGCGATCACCCCCATGAGAAAGGAGATCGCCGACGCCACCGACAAGGTCATGGAGCGGGTGAAAAGGCTCCTTGCGCAGAGGACGGCTGAGGGCGACACCGTGATCCTGGCAGGGATCGGGAACACGATCGGCATCGCGCAGTAGAGGGGACGGGCATGGCGAAGAGGATAGGGAGAACGTACTTCTACGTGGTCACGATCTTCAGCCTGATCATCTTGGTCTACTCGGCGTGGATCCTGGTGCAGACTGTGCAGCAGCAGCCCACCGCTAAACCGGAGAACATGTATTTCGGCCTGTTCGCGGGAGGCCTGGGCATCCTGCTGGCGCTCTCGTCCCTGATGCGGGTAAGGAACAGGATCGTGCTGCTGGAGAAGGAGAACCTGAAGATGTACACCGTCGTCAAGTGCAGGAAATGCGACTTCAAGATCATCCGCGACTTCGCCGTCGGCGACTACGTCCACAAAGAGGTGGGCGACTGCCAGCAGTGCGGCGGCAAGATGGCGATCGCCAGCATCTACCAACAGAAGCCGAAAGGATCTAAGCCGTGAGCACCCGACACCCTGACTCCGTCACCACGACCGTGTGCTCGGACTGCGCCACCGGCCGGCCCCACCCCTCCCTCAACACCGGGTAGGCCTCAACGTTCCCCGCCGAGAGCAGCCTCTCAAAGACCGCGTGGAAATTCTTCTCAACAGCCCGGTCCGCCAGCCACCGCACAGTGAACGGC
>CAYSNV010000110.1:0-4332 GCA_964432545.1 uncultured Candidatus Bathyarchaeia archaeon
TCAGAGTCACCTCAGAGGTTGAGAGACTTTAAGCAGATTGACAAATAAAAGATTATTACCTGTGACGCGTAGAGAGCTTAACGAGGTTAAAGTTTGGAGCTCAACCTTGAGGATATAGAAGACAACCAGCTCTGGCCTATACTGGTGGACATCGTGCACAGCCTAGTCATGTACAAGCCTCATAAACAGTACATATCAGATCTGCTGGAGAAGGAGCCACCTCCTGACCCTGAGCTTTTGTCGTTGAATCTCGGGATTACCCTCGGAGAGACTTTGGTGATCTTGAAGGAGCTCCTGCAGGAAAAAAGCAAATATAAGGACTGACTCTTTTGCAGGGCGCTCAGACTCTCCTGGTAACAAACGCCGAAACAGCTCTAAAAAGCCCGAAGGTGCGTTCAATTCTCACCAACAGGCTAGTGCATCAGCTCGACGAGATTCTGAGAAGAAAAGGTGAGACGGGTCTGCACTTCAGAAAAGCGGAAGGCAGGATAGTCGTATCTGGAGTGAAGCGCATGGAGGAATCTCTGAAGGCCTTGAGGCGAATGTTTGGGGTTGCCGTTGTGTCACCCTGCGTTGTCACAGAGAATCACCGAGAGATGATTCTTGGAGAGGCGTCGAGGCTGTTTGACGCGACATATGAGAATGAGGCAACCTTCGCGGTCAGAGCGCGACGATTCGTAGATCTACCTTTCACGAGTCGGGATCTTGAGAGAGAGCTGGGGGGTCTGATACAACAGAAGCATCGCCGTTTGACAGTGGATCTCGATGAACCCAATTTGATAGTCTACATCGAAGCGAGAAGAGACGGAGCCTACATCTATTGCAGGAGATATAAGGGTCCCGGCGGCCTCCCTTACGGGTCTCAGGGGAGAGTAGTCGGCCTGCTTCTATGCGGCTACGATCTTCTTGCGATGTGGCTTCTAATGAGACGGGGAGCGAAGGTTATTCCAATCTATGTGGGAGACGGGAGACCGGAAGATGTTGACCCCTTATTCACAGAATTCAAGAGAATCAGAGAAGTAGTCCCTGTAGACCGCTTGAAGATCTATCGCATTGAGCTACGTGAAGGGAATAGGGAAGCCGTGACAAAAGGGACCCTGTATAGGCTCGCCGCACTGATCGCGGAGAAGGAGAAGGCCATGGGGATTGTGACAGGGGAGAGATTTGACCTTCCTCATGGTCGCATCTTGAACTCTGAGGATGCAAGTCAGCCTATCCTTAAGCCGTTGTTTCTGCTCGATGAAGCAGAAATAGAGTGTTATCGGAGGTTGGCAGAGATCGCGTGTGGATTCGAGAACTTGTGGAAAGAACACGCTGCTCCTGATTCCTCAACAAGGGTACAGTGCGAAGCGCTGAAACTACTTGATTTGGCTGAGAGAGAGTACCTATGAGATCTATTCCCTCGCGAGGTGATATATCCATTCCGCAGCTTTGTCAAGCGCGTCTAGCTTCGCAGATTCGCGGTACACCTCTTGAACAGAGCTACTCACACTATTGTAGATCATGTGCCGGATCGCGTTCGAGAGAACGTCTCGATCAAGTTTCTCCTGCTGAACAATCCTGGCGACACCTAGTCGCTGGGCGACGCGGGCGTTGTTCCACTGCTCGGTATGATCAGGGATAGGAATGAGGATCATCTTCTTGCCGTAGACCATGGATTTGGTGATAATGCCGTGGCCGGCGCGACTTATGATGATGTCAGCAGCCTTCATGAACTCGTACTGGGTTCTGTCATCGACCCAAGAATAGGTACGAACGTTTCCCTCCTCCAACACTCTCTCACCATCAGGCTCTCCCTTGGTCAATATGAACTGGTAGCCCTCTGGAAGACTGGGAAACAGACTTTCTAGGCTGCTTGAGAGGATCCTTCGTTCAATCTTGGGTCCGCTGATCGCTGCATAAACCAGAGGCTTGTCGGGGAGGGCATGCCTCTTTCTAAGAGCCGACAACTTGGGGAGATCTCCCGGGTTAACCTCAACGATCGGTCCGATAAAGTGGGCCTTCTGTAGATGACGGGGAGGCAACTCCAAGTTCTGGAGACAGATGGTGTAGGGAGGGGGGAAGTCAGGGACGAGGATCACCTCACTTAGAGACCACGCCCACTCGATTATGCGGCTCATGAAGATCCAGAAAATGTTGGCTACGAAAAAGAAAAGGTAGGAAAGGGGCGTCAGCTTCTCCGCACTGGGCTTTCTAACGATCTCGACTTTCAGCTGGTTTATTAGAAGAATGACCGGTATCCCCAGGAGTCTTCCAGCGAGGATCGGTGATAGCCGCGAATCAGAGAGTATTATATCTGGTCTGAATCGCCGTATTCGTCTGATCTCGGTCCCTAGCTGCCTGAGGAACTTTCTGATGCCCAGAGATAAGCCACTGGAAGCAACGGTTGCCCTGTAATCAACTGTCCCATCGCTTTTGACTCTGTAAGTGAGGGAGAGGGCCTCTACTAGTGGAAGACCTTCTCTTCTTGCATATTCAGAGCCGTCGAGATAGGTTGAGTAGATTATTTGGTGTCGATCTTGTTCAAATCTTCGTGCAATTGCTTCAGTCCTTCTGATGTGTCCGAGTCCCAGACCGTTGGGCGCAAAGTATAGTCGCAAAGCACCGATCCCTAGATCGTTCTTCTGTATATTCTGCCGTTGGGTCTTTCCTCAGCGAATATTATCGCCTGAAACTTCTTTACCTTGACGTCAGGGGACAGCCAATTATCGGGGGAGAGACCTGCCTTGAGGCAGCAGTGGCTGAGGAACTCCTCAGGATCCATTTTCCATTCGGTGGCTACCTGCGGTAACAGAAGGCCTTTGGCATAGCCGCATTCCACTATCAATCCGTCTTGACCGATCTGAACGTGCTTAGGGTACTCCTTCGGATCAGAAGCCTTCAGGGGTGTGGGCTGGGTGAGCACGCTCACCTCGACTACGATGTCTTGTTCAGCTTCAGGGAGGGTTACAGGGGGGAAACGCGGATCCTGGGTAGCGGCTTCTATAGCCATCTCGATCGTTGCTTCTATCAGCGGCTTTGTGGGAAGCGGGTATCCGATGCAGCCCCTGAGTTGGTGATCACGGGTGGTCAATGTCACGAAAACCCCTGCCTCCTGGAAGAGCTTCTGGGGCGTTCCTTGTGGCGGTGCAGTTTTGGCCTTGTTCTCCAGCCACTCGAGTATCGCTCTTCGCGCGGTGGTCACCAGAAGCTCTCCTTCCTGATCGCTGTAGCCTTCGTGCCCGCTACCCATTTCCTACTTCGCCCTGTCTAGTTTCGTAGTAGGTTTCTGACCGTGTTTAATGTCTTTTGAATGTTATCCCAATGACTTCCTTGCCAATATATTTTGTTGCAGCCGGGATTACTGCAGATCCAAAACTGATCATATTTCTGGTAACTCTTTGAAGGAACCCTTCCTTCGAGGTTTGCTTTGGCCTCAGCCCTCAACGTTGATCCACATTTGGGACAGCGGGAGCGCTCTGGACTAAACTTGGGGTCGAGCTTGTATCTTTCGACGACTTGAGCGATCTTCTCGGGTTGGCCGCCCTCCTTGATTAGCATCGACTCGATTCTCCTGCTCAGCGCTGTCTTGAAGAGCGATTCGTCGGCGGTTATCAGCACGGAGCGCTGTTGGCATGCTCTTTCTATGAGAGTTTTGTCTGAGTAGTTGTTGGAGTAGTCGACATCGTAGCCCAGAAGACGCAGCCATCTTGCGAGCTTGCCCAGCATGCCGTCTATGACAAATCTCATGGATCTCTCTCCAAGATCCGCCCTGAGCCCTGTTTGGCCATAATCTCTCCATTCTGATAGACGGTCTCCCCTCGGCATATAGTGACCTCCACACTTCCTCTACACTTCAACTTCTCGAATGGTGAATACTTCGCTTTCGAGAAGAAGTTGTCAGGGTTAACCTGGTGCTCCTTGCCCAGATCGATCAGGGTCAGATCGGCGTCATACCCTGTTCTCAGCGCACCCTTATTCTTGAGGCCAAATATCCTTGCAGGATTAGTAGATAGGTGCCTCACCACGGCTTCAAGGGAGACGAGGTGTTCGTTGACGCGTGTTAGGAAAAGGGGAAGACACGTTTCTAAACCAGGGATTCCCGCAGGAACGGCACGGATATCCGCTCGTGACTTCTCCTCATATGAATGGGGAGCATGGTCACTGGCAATGATGTCGAGAGATCCTTGCACAAACGCCCGCCAGAGTGTTTGGCGATCTCTTTCGCTGCGCAGGGGGGGATTCGTTAAAGCAATGTTCCCGGTTTTGAAGAGATCACTCGTGTTCAGAAAGAGGTGGTGGGGCGTGATTTCTGAAGTGATGGTCCGCGACCTCTTCTGGATGATCAGAGAC
>CAYSNV010000111.1:0-4302 GCA_964432545.1 uncultured Candidatus Bathyarchaeia archaeon
ACTGGCACCTAGGTGCAAAGCCCGATCGCTCAGGTATAAAGTTTTTCATGCATTCAGACGGCAAGTAACGGTTCCTTACCGTAGGGTACATGCTGATCACGGTTCGGTCAGCGTGGTGGCTAGGAGAGTTCCTTTCGAGCTCGTCCACCATGATCTCGGCGAGTATGATGGGGGGCTATCCAAACCTCAGGAGAGGCGGCTCTAGAAGGGTATCGCCTGTGTGACAACGTGTTCTCTTATGTTACAATGTACTTAACCACCCCCTCAAGGAGCCTCATCGCGACTGAACCCTTCAGGTAGGGAGTATGCCGTCCTTTCAAACGAACGTCCCCTCCCGCTCGAAAACAAGATGGAATAGTTCTCTCTCATCTTCTGTTCCCCTGGGGGTTGTCGAAATGGGTCAAGGTGATCTAGGCCCTAGGAGTCTAGGCATGCCATTCGATGTCAGGCTGGCAGGTACCTCCTCACATGAATTCATGCCCGCATGGTCAGCAAGTTTATCTAGCGACTCCGGCAGATTAGACGGGGAGGCCCTTCCCATGGAGAGCGACGGGCTCTCAGACGACGCCATCCGAAGGATCTTGAGGTAGTACCAGACCGTCGCGGTCGTAGGTGCGTCCAAGGACCCGTCGAAGCCGAGTCACTACGTCCCCAGGTTTCTTATCGAGCAAGGATACCGCGTGATCCCCGTGAATCCGACCGCTGATGAGATTCTTGGCAGGAGATCCTGCAGGAACTTGGTGGAGGTAGAAGGGGATGTCGAGATCGCAGAGATCTTTCGGCGATCCGAGGATGTCCCGCCCCACGCAGATGACGCTATGAAAAAACGTGTTAGAGTGTTCTGGATGCAAGAGGGCATCTGCAACAGGGAAGCGACCGAACGCCTCCGAAAAGCCGGGATCACCGTGGTGTGGAACCGATGCATGATGAAGGAGTATCGTCGGCTTCTCGGCTAGATGCGCGTTGAGTTCACGTTTGAATGCCGGCGAGGCATCACCTCAGGACCAAGAGTGTAATCAATCCCGCACCCAGACAATAGAATGCGAAAAGATGCAGCCTCTCGGACAGGAGCATCCTATACACAATCTGTATCGCCAAGTATCCCGACACCGCTGCAACGATCATGCCGACAAGCGAGAAAACGCCCAGATCCATTGGGTTCAGTGAACGATATTCCATGAGAAGAGCCCCGGCGACAGCCGGAATCGATAGAAGGAAAGAGAACCTGAAAACATGCCATCTCTCTACACCGCTTAGAAGTCCGACCGAGATCGTCGCCCCGCTTCGAGATATACCGGGCGCTATAGAGGCGGCTTGAGCCAACCCCATCACGAGAGAGTTCAGCCAACTCACCGGCCGATCCCCGTTTCTTGTTTCTGAAGAGAACAGCAGCGCCGCCGTTATTAGGAAACCGACGCCCGTAGCTGTCATATTCGAGAAGAGCGACTCGAAGAACCGCAGCAATAGAAGTCCGATCGCCGCTGTCGGAATACTCCCAACCATCACAAGAAGAAGCAATCGAAAATGCTCACCCTTCACGTCTAGGCAGATCAGCGACTTGAGAATCTTCGCAAGATCCTTCCGGAAAGACGTGATGACGGCGATAAGTGTGCCTACGTGGAGCATGACATCGAACGCCACGGGAACATCAAAGTCCATCATCCTCTGCGCGATGACGAGATGACCTGAGCTGGAGATCGGCAGCCACTCCGTGAAGCCTTGGAGCAAGCCTAAGGCTATCGCCCTCAGAAGATCTAACATAGACCCGACCATTTGGCGCTGCATCCCCCACAGTGATGGTAAGATACTACGAGCATAGATAACCCTTGCACCCTTACACCTTCACGACCGCTCCTACATTGTTACAGCAGAATCGCATCCACCGTACCACAAGTGAGCGATCAGGAAAACCAAAAGCTTTATGACTTATGAAGGACCATACCCCAAGCTTATGGCAAGAAAACGTGTAAAGCGGAAAACAAAGAGAAAGGTCAAGCGCAGTACGAGAGCGAAGAGGAGTCTGCGATCAGGCATCAAAAGGACAAGGCGGAGAATCGGCAGAAGACTTGTCAAGACGGGCAAGACACTGTAAGAGTAACATCATTGTGGTCTCGCAACTGTCTTTCAGCGACGACGCTCCGATTGAGCGCAGATGCCAATGCTCACTTCTCACCGACAGCCACAAATATGCTGACGTCAGCGTATTCGCCGCCGCAATCTGACTGGGCACAACATCTCTCTCCCACACAGTCCACGAGCACATCCTTGAGTCCCGCCTCTTTGAACCACTGCTCTATATCTCTTCTCTTGAAGCCCATCCATCGATCATGATGCTCAGTCTTCAGAAACCGGAAAGAATGCTCGTCGAGATCTGTGATAACAAGTCTTCCACGCGGCTTCAGGATCCGCACCATCTCCTTTACGACCTCACGTGGGCTCTCTACGTGATGCAGACACATGTTGGCGAAGACGTAGTCGACTGTGTTGCCGGAGATGGGTAGCTTCTCAGCCTTGCCGAGACGATAGTCGACTTCTCGAACACGGGCAAACTTCTTTCGCATCTTTGCCAGCATCATCTCGGACTGGTCCACGGCGATCACGTGCAAGCCCCTTTGGATGAGGCCCTCGGTTATGAAACCGCTACCGGCCCCTACATCAACGGCGGTCCTGCCTTTCTCGACGTTGGCTAGTGACAGAGCTTTCTCCCTCACTTGGTCGGAGAAGAAGCTCTCTCGCATCTGGTCCCATCTTTCGGCCACTGAGTCGAAGTAATGTGTACTACTCATCGGAAGAAGGATTCCTCACTTGGCTGCAGTGCCCAATCGCCTTTTTCCCTTTGTCACAAGTCATAGCGCATGTTGACGGCTAAATACCTTCTCTTCCTACCCTGCTCCAGTGGAAGGGGGGTTGAAGACCGAGAAACCGTCAAAGACTCGATGAGAGCTATCGCCTTGTTCCTGGTCGCTGTGCTCATCGATATCATGGATAAGAACGTCCTCTGCCTTCTCGCCGACGAAGGACTGTGCTGAGGCAATCCCCGGAAAACGTGAATGGGTGGCGTGTGTCTTTCAAATTCGGCGGATTATCAGGAGAAATACTTATGAACGAGTTGAGGCCGACAGCTATAAAAGACAGTTGTGCGGACAGCGCGCTCCAACCTTAAGTAGTTCACTCCAACAGCAGATCGATCATGGGGATCTAGGCGTGAGAAGAATCACTGATGTATTGCGAGCCGGCTAAGCCTTTGGTGAGAAACCAGTTTGAAAAGGATCGTTGAAAAGAAGACGCTTGGTCCCAACGTCAAGCTGATGAAGATAGAGGCCCCCCTTATCGCCAAGAAGCAGAAACCGGGGCAGTTCATTGTTCTTAGGACCCATCAAGATGGTGAACGGATCCCGCTGACTATCGTGGCGTCAGACAGTGCGAGGGGCACGATCACCGTCATCTTCCAAGAGGTGGGGAAGACAACCCGGCGGCTGGGGCAGATGAACGTGGGGGACAGCGTTGCAGACCTTGTGGGCCCATTCGGCTCCCCCTCCGACATACGGTACTATGGGACGGTTGTCGTCGTTGGGGGCGGCGCCGCAACGGCTGTCGCCTATCCTGAGGCACGAGAACTGAAGAAGGCGGGGAACTATATTATCACCATCATAGGGGCGCGAAGCAAAGACCTCATCGTCTTGGAGGAAGAGATGAGAGCGGTCAGTGACGAGCTGTATATCACCACTGATGACGGATCTGAAGGTCACCACGGCATCGTAACAGACGTGCTTAAACAGCTGATCGAGAAAGGCATCAAGATCGACTTGGTCGTGGACATCGGGCCGGCGGTCATGATGAAAGCCGTGGCGGAGCTTACCCGCCCCTACAAGATCAAGACGATCGCAAGCCTCAACCCCATCATGGTCGACGCGACGGGAATGTGCGGCGGATGCCGCGTTACCGTAGGCGGGGAGACCAAGTTCACCTGTGTCGATGGCCCCGAGTTCGACGCCCACCTTGTCGACTTCGACCTTCTCATCGCTCGGCAGCGAATGTATCTGGAGAAGGAGCAGGTCGCTTTGAGGAAATGGGAGGAAGAGTGCAGGATAAAGTGAGCGGCGAAGCGGGAAAGGCGAACGATCTCCCGACGCGGTCCAAAAGGATTCCGATGCCCAAGCAGAACCCCGAGGAGAGGGCGCACAACTTCCATGAGGTGATGCTCGGCTACGACGAAGACGCCGCACTGAACGCTGCAGAACGATGCCTCCAGTGCCCGAAGCCTCCCTGCAGAGACGGCTGCCCCGTCGAGATCGACATCCC
>CAYSNV010000112.1:0-4299 GCA_964432545.1 uncultured Candidatus Bathyarchaeia archaeon
GTTTCAAGCCGGGGTTGGTCCTCATGGGGCCTGGGCTAGCCCCGAAGGGTGCGGTTCCCGATTTCGTGGAGGTGCCTGAAGGGAGTGTGGGCATGGTGGTCGAAGGAACGGTACCTGCCGAGGCCACTTATGAGGCCTTCTCACCCAGCAGTTTCTACCAGCTCGCCACCATCGACTTGAATGCCCCTGTCTCAGGCGCCTATCATATCGCTGTCTACGAGCCGTCTCAAGGGGGACCCTATGGTCTTGCTGTCGGATACCGCGAGTCATTCACCTTGAGCGAGTGGATTCTGACGCCCCTGAGCCTTCTCTACATCTACCTGTGGGGAGGACAGAGCCCGCTCCTCGTCTTCGCTCCCACCATGGCTATCCTCGTCCTCGGCATAGGTCTCGCTGCCAGGCGAATGATCAAAGGCGTCCCCGTGGGCTTGTTCAACTGGGCAGGAGCATTATCAGGGCTGCTCTTTCTAAGCACCGGTGTCACCGTCATTACCCAGATGGTGCGCGCCGTGACCGAGACAGCTGTGACACCCGAGGTAGGGATCACCCTCACGCTGGCGTTGATTCCTCTCGTTCTCGGCATCGTCACTCTTGCTCTGAGCCTCAAGGACGGAAGAAGAATAACTGTACGAAGGAGAGTCTCTCTTGCAGTTATAGGGGTTTTAGCCCTTTTCACGTGGTCTGGCTTCTTGGTGGGACCAGCGTTAGCACTCGCGTCGAGCGTCTTTCCCTCAAGATCTTAACCGCGTGTCAAGCCAGTGTTAGCCCGCGGCAATCCCGTCATGACGCCAGGTTCTAATATTGCCCCTAACCTATTTGTAACGGGGTAGTCACAAGCACTACGTTCAGGTGTTGCCTTTGGCGATTGTCAAGTTGCCGAGAATGGGAAAGCACGAGATCGAAGAGCTGATCAAAGAGCAGATGCTCTGCCGGATCGCGTTCAAAGGAGACGACTATCCTTACGTCGCTCCATTTCACTACGTTCTCCACAACGGATCTCTCTATTTTCACTTCACGGATTATGGCAGAAAGATGAAGCTGCTTGAGAAGGACAACAGAGTCTGCGTCTACATAGAGAAGTATCAGCCAGACCTCAGCGAATACAGATTCGTCGCTCTTAGAGGCATGCTCAACCCCGTCACAGACCCTCAGGAAAGAGCCGAAGTCATCAGGATGATATCCCAGCAGGGGAGAGAAAGACTCTCAGAGAACTTCCTCGCCGCCCATGGCTTTAAGACGGAGGACGGATGGGCCTCCCTCACGTCTAACAAACCGCTGCTCATCATCAAGCTTGAGCAGATCACCGAGGAGGTAGGTCTCCGATCCCCATAGTCGATGCGAAGATGTCGAGCCTGAAGCCGGACAACAGCCTCGGAGCGCGAGCGCGTGCTTTACTCACCAACCCCTTTCTGAAAAGCTCGCGATATGGGGGAAAACGACTGGAAGCGGAGAAGAGAATAGGCGAGTCACTGGAAGTGGCCGCGGTAGGTGGCGTTACGCCTTGAAACGGCTGACGATACTTCTCACCTTCGGCTTCAGGGACGCCTACAGAAAAGTGGCAGAGTGGCTGAGGAGACACCCTTGGGACCTGCTCTTCCTAGACCTCCCAAAGGAGTCAGAACCGTTCATCAAAGCTTGCGCTGAGAAGAAGGCCACCGCGATCGAATTCTGGCGCAGCTACGGCCTTCTCACTGGGCTTGCCGAACCATTTGTCAACTCGTTGAGACTTCGATTCCAGTCCATCCTCGAAAGCATACGGAACGCACATCTCCGCGGTAGGGAGATTCGCTGCTACCGCGACCTGAAGTCGTACATTGACGAGAAGAAGATACTGGAGAGAATATTCCTCCTGGAGTTCCGCTACCAAGTTACGGGGAGACTGGAGGTGGAGGAATGGAAGGGCATCCTGTGCCGGGAGATGGAGACAGCCGGAGATACTTGGAATCGAGCTGTTGAAAGGATACTGGAGGAGGCTGAGCCGAATTCTCGCAACACCGTACTCTACGGGGGACATCTCGAATCCACAAACCGCCTCAGAAGGCCTGACACCGAACTTGAGGTGATACTGCTAGAAGACTACTGGAAGTCCCCGCTCGACATTCTCAGAACGCTCTTGTGGCGACACGGGACCGACAAGATTTCCGACGAGAGAATAGAATCCTACCTTAAGCTGCAGAAGAAGTATCTGGACCTTGTCATTGGCTCAAAGGATGTTGACGAGGCCCACCGCGCCTGGACGCACATGATACAGAGAACAATTATCCCTGCCCCGCCAGAATAGGATGCCCCACAACTCCACCTGAGATCTTCTTCGTATCGGCTACCGCGGGGAGATAGTAGGCTAGGGCAAAGCTTTAGAGCGCTGTGTAAGCGAAATGCTTTTAAGGTATTACGAATACAGGATTTCGTAATATCAACAGAAGCCGTCTCGCCCATGAAAACCGCCAAGGTCCTCGTGTTCGCATCAGTCATGGCCGCCTTAGTCAATGTACTCTCCGTGCCTCCGCTCGCCATCCCGATAGCTGTGGGCCCCTTCGAAACCACCGTTCACTTCTCCCAACTCCCCATCTTTTTAGCCGGAATGCTGGCTGGCCCTGCAGCGGGGCTGATAACTGGATTCGTGGGAGGGCTGTACACGAGCTTTACCATAATCCCTTTCATTGTCGGTGGTCTCGCCATACTTGGCTGCGCGGCAGGTCTGTTCGCCAAGAAGATCAACCCCTTCTTCTCGGGGATTCTTGCATGGTGCGTCCAAGCACCCTTCGTCGCGGTGACAGACTACATATGGTTTGCCTTCTTCATGCACACGCCGCAGGCAGCGGTATGGGCGATCATCACCCCTATCATGGGGAAACTGACAGTCGAGTCCGTGATAGCGGCTTTTCTTGCCCTCGTCGTGGTTCGGTACGTGAGGAGGAGCGGGATTTCGTTCTGACGTGACGCTCTATGAAGTGGGGTGCAGAGATCTAGTGTTGCGGCTTAGCGTACTGGCCTGGAGCGTCTTTCTACTCAGGGTCAAGGTATCCTCTTCGATTTAGCGCTCGTTGTTGGGGAGCCTGGGGCCGTGTATCCCCTTTATGCTGATGTCGCGCTGGACACGCAGACTCTCACTTTGTAAGGATGGAATCATCGTTTACTGCGATTCAGGGTGGGTGCAGCGATTCCGATCTGGAGAGGAAGAGAGTATGGGTTGGCTGTTCTGAGGGCTTACAGGTGCACAACAGGCCTATCATATTGGCTTGGAAAGGGGATCCTCCTTCACAGGTGAAAGGCTAATAACGACCCCCTCGAATCTTATGAGGTGGATCTGTGATGCCTCCCATTGAAATCTTGAAGGATGTCTTCTGGGTTGGGGCTATCGACTGGAACATTCGCCACTTCCACGGCTTTACCTATTCAACCCATCGAGGAACTACCTACAACGCCTACCTGATTGTTGACGAGAAGACAACCCTGATCGATACCGTTTACGGCCCCTTCGCGGAAGAGATGATAGAGAAGATACGAGAAATCGTCGACCCCTCAAAGATCGACTACATCGTCGCAAATCATGTTGAGACCGACCACTCCGGAGCACTCCCGCACATTCTGAGGCTCGCCCCCCACGCCAAGGTGTTCGGCACCGCGCGATGCAAGGAGGGATTGAGCAAACACTATTTCGGAGACTGGGGCTTCCAAGTTGTCAAGACCGGAGACGAGATGAAGATAGGAAAACGAAGCCTGAAGTTCATCGAGGCTCCCATGCTCCACTGGCCCGACAGCATGTTCACCTACGTCGAGGAGGAGGCCTTGCTCCTGCCCAACGACGCCTTCGGACAGCACCTCGCAACCTCGAAACGGTTCGACGATGAAGTCGACGAGAAGACGCTGATGGAGGAGGCGGCCAAGTACTACGCGAACATCCTGTGGCCGCTAAGCCAGCTGGTGATAAGAAAGATCGAGGAGATCCAGAAAATGGGCCTGAAGATCAACATGATCGCTCCCAGCCACGGGGTCATCTGGCGCAGCGACCCGTCACGAATCGTGGAGGCCTACCTCAACTGGGCGAAAGGCAAAGCGAAACCCAAGGTCTTGGTCGTCTACGACACGATGTGGGGAAGCACCGACAAGATGGCCCGATCCATCGGCGAAGGTATCAGCAGCGAGGGCCTCGAAACCGCGCTGTATCGACTCCCCTTCTCAGACCACGGAGACATCGTCAAAGACCTCCTCGAGGCGAAAGGAATCCTTGTCGGCTCCTCCACCATCAACAACAGCATCATCCCGACGGTAGCTCCCTTCCTCGAAGACCTGCAAGGC
>CAYSNV010000113.1:0-4282 GCA_964432545.1 uncultured Candidatus Bathyarchaeia archaeon
TGCGAGGCCCTCGGGGCGGGGGTTATCGCCGCCGGGCAGGTCAACATCGGAACAGGGACAGCTACCTGCCTCGAAGTTCCCCTCCCTTCCCCCCGCGTCGACCTCCAGGGAAGGTTCGACTGCTGCTGTCACGTCGTTCCAGGACATTGGGAGTATGAGGTGGTCATCCTCACCACCGGAGCGTCTTTGAAGTGGTTTCGCGACACTTTCGGGTATGAGGAGGTGCAGAAAGGGAG
The DNA here is from genome assembly GCA_964432545.1 of uncultured Candidatus Bathyarchaeia archaeon. Taxonomy (GTDB): domain Archaea; phylum Thermoproteota; class Bathyarchaeia; order 40CM-2-53-6; family DTGE01; genus CAYSNV01. The sequence goes on from CAYSNV010000113.1 coordinate 237, forward strand.
ACGTAACGGTGTCGACCCCTACGCCTACTTCGACGCTCTCGCAAAGGAGGTGCCCCCGGGCTGCGAGGACCTCTTCTACTACCCATACCCGATGGGCGCGAAAGCTCCCCGCTTCAACAACCTCGCCAAAGGCGTGTTCTACGGATTCACCCTTGGTCACACGAAATCCCATTTCATTCGCGCGATCCTTGAGGGCATCGCCTTCCAGTACGCTGAAACTCTTCTCCTTCTGCAGGACTTCGAGGTCCGGGTTCGAGAGGCATCCATCGTCGGAGGAGAGAGTAGGAGCGCGCTCTGGAACCAGATCAAGACTGACGTCATGAACAAGCCTCTGCGCACTCTGAAGGTATCTGACGCTGCAGCGTTGGGGTCCGCCATCCTCGCTGGAGTCGCGTCCCAGGTCTTCACCAGCGTTCAGAAAGCGGCACGCCAGATGGTTCACGCGAAAAACCTCTACAGGCCTGACATAGGTCGCAGCGCACAATACCGGGCCATACTGCAGAAGTACGACGGGGTGTATTCCTCTCTGGAGAAGGGCTACATCCTACTCAGCTGAAAGAGGAAGCCTCTTAGCGCGCGAAGTCTTGCGGGCTGGTGACTCAAGAGACGAAGGTTTCGGCAAGTTCTCCGTTAAAGCGTGATTAAGATTGCTCTGATACGCTGTGGAGGTCTTTCTTGCGCTACCTCATAATGTGCGAAAACAGATGCAGTGGTATCGAAGTGAGTTCTGTCCTTAAGTTTTCAGAAAGTCAACTCTTGTTCCCTCACGGTCTCAGCTCATGAAATCTGGGGAATTATGCATACAAGGCTTTTCAAATGGCGCGATAAGTTAATAACTGGACTCAGCTATCTTGAAGCGTGACTCCCCGCCAAAGGGTGACTTGCCTTGGTTTCAGAGAAAAGTATCATGTCCGACGAGTCTTTGGAGATATTTACGGCCCCCCCTGGTGAGGTCGAGCCTGAAGAGAACATTATCGCAACCTACTACGTGGAAGGCAGAGACATAAGCATCCAGCAGGCCGCTGTCAAGATCGCAGCGGAGGAGTCGATCGGGACGTGGACCGAAATCACTACTGCAACAGAGTTCGCGGTCCACCGGCTTTCCGCGAAGGCGTATGAATTTCGCACAACCGATGGACGAACTGGAATCGCGAAGATCGCTTACCCTCTGATGCTCTTTGATGTGGAGCTGGGCGGGGTTCCCAACATCCTCAGCATAGTTGCGGGGAACCTCTTCGGATCCAAGTCCCTTGAAAACGTCCGCCTAATTGACATCGACTTCCCCAAAAGCCTTGTCGGAGTCTTTAAAGGACCAAAGTTCGGCATAGAAGGAGTGCGGAAGCTCGTAGGCACGGAAAAGGAGAGGAGACCTCACATCGGCACGATCATAAAGCCCAAGGTTGGGCTGAACCCGCAGGAGACAGCGAGGGTTGCCTACGAAGCCGCCGTCGGCGGGGTAGACTTCATCAAGGATGACGAGACGCTTACCGACCAAAAATTCTGCCCGCTCTTTGACCGTATTACTCACGTCATGGACGCCCTAGACAGAGTCAAGTCCGAGACGGGAAGGACGGTCCTCTACGCACCCGACATCACCGCCGAGACATACAAGATGGCGGAGATAGCGGACACAGCGATCCAGCATGGCGCCAACTTCCTGATGATCGACATCTGTCTTTGCGGGTATTCAGCGGTGCGCATGATGGCGGATGACCCTTCCATCAAGGTGCCCCTCCACATCCATAGGGCGGGGCACGCCGCTTTCACCCGCGATCAGAAGCACGGCATCTCGATGAAGGTCCTCGCCAAGTTCACGCGCCTTGTGGGAGGAGATCAGCTACATACGGGAACCGCCGCGGGGAAGATGACGGGGAAAACCTCCGAAGTTGCCGAGATCAACGACTTCCTCAGAGGAAACTTCCTCGGCTTCAAAACCACTTTTCCCGTCGCCTCCGGCGGAATTCACCCCGGTATTGTGTCGGAGAATATCAGAGCCCTTGGGAGAGACTTCGTTATCCAGGCGGGTGGGGGCATCCACGGGCATCCGGATGGTACACGAGCAGGCGCTGCCGCGATGCGCCAAGCTGTTGACGCCCTCATGCAGGGAATCGGCCTCGAAGAGTACGCGAAGGCTCACCCTGAACTCAGGGTCGCGCTCGAACATTTTGGAAAAGCGTTTGCAGAGATGTCTGATCGCTCTTAGCCCAGAGCTGAGGCTTTCCGGATCATCGTCCAGCTCTTGAAGAACAGACGTTTTCTCGACTCGTACTTCCCTTTGAGCTCTCTGTCGGGGAGATACGTGGCCGTCACTCTCAACAGCTTCTGAACGACCTCTTCGCGCTTCAGAAGGTTCAGGCTGACGACGGCGGGTATCAAGGCGCCGATTCCCGGCCTCTCCTCCATAACCTTAACCGGGATGTCGTAGATCGCGGCGCGCAGCTTATTCCACCAAGGTGAACGAGTTCCCCCACCCGTAATCTTCGCCTCCGTGATCTTGTTGTTAAACAGCCTCTCGAAGAGCTGTATGTAGTAGTGCTCGAAGAAAGTCAGCCCGGTGACGATTGACCTGAACAGCCTGCCCCTAGCTTCTTCGACAGGAATCTCGTCAGGCCAGATCTTAATGAATGATCCACCGAGTTCAGGGTCGTTGAAGGGGCTCCTCTCTCCTTGCGGGAAGAACCCGTATTCCTTCTCCGGGGGAATACGCTCCGATAGCGTGAACGCTTCGTCTACCGTTATTCCCATGATCTTCTTCGCATACCAGTCCAGCATGCCGGCGGTGACAGGTGCGGCTCCGGCAAGATAACCTTCGAAAGGATGCTTATGATAGTAGATTGCCTTGTGCATCTTTATTGTGCCGGTCACGTATTTGACCGCGGTTGTCGTACCGCAGGTGAACCCGAAGTCGTTCTCGTTCAAACAGCCGACAGCCAATGCTCCAGCGTTCCCGTCGGTCATGCCTTGGAAGATCCGGGCTCCTCTGAGGCCGAGTCTCTCTGCAAAGTCGCTCTCCGCAATCCCGATCTCCTCGCCGCATCGAACGATGCGCGGGAGCAGATGCGTCGGAATCCCAGTCTCCCTGAAAACGGGTGCGTACCACGACAGATAACTCTTAACCAAGTCGACCCCGAACTTGAGAGCGTTGGTCAAGTCGGTGGTGACGTCTTCCCACTTCACATCCTCTCTGTAGCGAAGCCTGTGGAGAAGCCACGTGAGGGGCGCGATGATCCATCGCACCCTCCTGAAAGCGTCGGGGTGCTTCTCCCTGATTGCGACAATCTTCGGCAGCGGGGAGGTTGAAGAGATGGCCACGCCCCGCTTCGCCAGCTCCTTGACGGAGCTCAACCTCTCAATCTTCTTAGACTCCTCAGGAGCTCGTTCGAAATACATCAGAGGGCGTAGGACCTCGTTACCGTACTCGTCGACGAGTACAGCGGTCCCGGATGTGCTCTGGCCGGACAGCAGTACCTCCTCAGAATCCTCGAATCCCTTCTCCTTCGGGATAGCCCGCAGAATCGCGTCCATCCATCCCCTGCAACTCTGCTCCGTGATATCTGCCCTTCCGCGAGAGAGAATCGCGCCGTCTAGGCCATAGCACTCGTAGCGAACTCCCGAGGTTCCCAAGTCCAACCCAACAAGCTTCATAATCTGTCCACCTCCGACGTGCTGGAACCCCGCTAGGACACTATTTCTGACTCTGTATATAACGGTTCTACGCGATGAGCGAAATCTCAGCATCAGATCAGTGCTTGGCAGATCAGGCTCATGAAGTAGCAGCATTGCCAGCGCGCTGGAGTATGTTTCTTCATACGGAGATCTCTATAGGCTGGGTTTTGGCTTGACCTATTCCATGGGCTGTCTTGGCGGGCGTCCCTATTGGTGTAGAAAGGCTCAGTGCGTTGCGCCAATGGTCTCAACAGTCCTTTTGACCGCGTATCGAGATTTATAGGATCTGTGTAAGAAGCTCCAAATGCTTGCCTCTAGAGGGAGATGTGCCTGTGGGGAGGTCTAGCATGGGAATTCGCGAAATGTTGTCGAAGGCGAAC
>CAYSNV010000114.1:0-4281 GCA_964432545.1 uncultured Candidatus Bathyarchaeia archaeon
CTTCGGAGGCGATGACCGTGTCCATCTCTACCATGTCTCCCCCTGTGGGGCCGGTTCTGGTCATCGCGTAGGTTGCGTCGACGACAGTCAGGTCAGGCCTGATCACCGTGTTGAGGTCTGCGATGCACTGAGACAGGTTTACGCTGTGGAATCTTCCCATCTCGCGTTTGGGAATCGTTCCCATCATGTTTTTGAGCGAGATCGTGACGGTGGCGCTGCTGTGCCGTTTCAGGCGGGGAACGCTGATGAGCGCGTCGCGGTTGAGGATGGTAGGGTAGGTCTTCACCTCATGGAGGGCGAGGCCGTTCGGAACAGGGATGTTCACTTCTCTTTCGGTCTGGAGGTCGCGGACCGCGGCGCCCACTTTTTCAGCCGCATCTGTTACGCCTACCTTGGCGAGGTTGAATGCGGTGTTTCCGCTTCCAGACGACTCGGCGACGACAGGTATTCCCCCCGCCTCCTGCACCATCTTCACCACCGCAAGAACGACTCTCACGTCAGGGGCGCAGTTCTTGTCGGAGGCGAAGACCGGGGGCTTCACGACTACGGCCTGCCCTGCGGAGACGATGGTTTGTATTCCTCCGATCGACTCGACAGCCCGACGTACCATGGCTTCGATATCGGTGCTCGACCCTCCTTTGACGACAGAGACTAGAGACTTCCCACCTTCGGTAATCAACGTGGTTTTACGCTGTGGACTTGTATGAGTCTCGGTGCTGAGAGGCTTGGTACCACTTGACGGAACATTGGTAAGTTGCGCAGAGTGCCCTGTTGGCATCTCCGGCTTTTGGAGGAGATGTGCGGCTCCCGCTATCCCTGCCGCTAGGATGCCAACGCCGCCGTATTTGAGATAGCTTCGCCGACCGACTTTCTGTGGCTCATGCATCTGCATCGTATTGGTTAACTCTGTTAAAGTTTTTATGCTTTTCTAGTATACGCGAAGCGAAGGAGTAAAACACAGCCTCCGACAGGCGGGAGATCACGCGGACAGCAGACGAAGCTGGAGCTCTTCACGGAACGCAGAGTGCAAAATGAAAGCTTATTAGCGCGCCCTCGCAATGAAAGCCAAAAAATAATTCTCAAACGGTCAGAGGGTAAGTCGTATGTCACAGAACAAGGGAAAAAAGGCTGTTTTGGCCTATTCCGGAGGGCTAGACTCCACCGCCTTGGTGAGTCTCCTTTTCGAACACTACGGTTTTGAAGAAGTCATCCCTGTTCTTGTCGACGTCGGGCAGGGCCAAGCAGATGTCGCCATCGCGAAGGAACGCGCAAAGACTCTAGGCGTCAAGGTCATCTTCTTCGACGCGCGAAAGGAGTTCGTGAAAGACTATATTCACAAATGCATCAAGGCGAACGGGTCGTATCAAGGCTACCCTGTGGGGACCTCCATGTCCCGTGTCCTGATCGCGAGCAAGGTCGCACAGGTTGCGAAAGAGAAGGGAGCCGACGCTGTGGCCCACGGCTGCACAGGGAAGGGAAATGACCAGTACAGGATGGAGGTGACCTTCCGCTACTACGCGGGCGACATCAGGGTTGTCGCACCTGTAAGAGAGTTGAACCTGATTCGATCTCAAGAGGAGGAGATCCTCAGAAAGCACGGCATAGACCCGGCGAAGAAGGTGGGGAAGATAGGGGGAGACATCAACGTCTGGTCGCACTCCATCGGCAGCGGACAGATGGAGGATCTGGCGACGCAGATTTCCTCTGACTATCTGTGGGCGGTGCCTGTTGCGGAGTCGCCGAGCGAGCCCGCCGAGATCGCTATCTCGTTCCGGGATGGAATCCCTGTAGGCATCGATGGCGTGAAAGACCCCTTCGACATGATCGCCCACCTTAACACTGTCGGGGGCCGGTACGGGGTGGGGCGAATCGACATCCTGGAGGATGGAATACTGGGGTTGAAGTCCCGTGAGATATACGAGGCGCCTGCGGCGGAGATACTCCTCAAAGCCCACGCCGACCTTGAGCACGTGGTCCTCACCAAGGAACAGCTGCGGTTGAAGGCGGAGATCGACCGCACCTGGGCGGACATGGTCTATCACGGGATGTGGCTTCACCCGCTCAAGAAAGACCTCGACGCCTTCATCGATTCCACGCAGAGGTTCGCCAACGGAGACTACCGGATCAGACTCTACAAGGGGAACGCCGACATCATCGAAAGAAAATCCAAGGACTCGCTGTTCGCTCCTGAACTCAGGTCGATCAAGAAGGAAGGGTTCAACCAAGCGGAAGCGACCGGCTCAGTAAACGTGTACACGATGCCCTACAAGCTCTTCCGGCTCAAGAACCGGTAGCCCCAATTTCTCCCCCACTCTCCCCGCGTATCCTTTCGCAAATTACCAATCCGTCCGCGAGCCACCTCGAAGAGTCAGGGAAGAGTAGAACTTCCAGTTTCTTTCCAAGAGCGCGCACTCGGCAACCCCTGCTCCACGGGCGTCCTCACAAAGTCTCGAGGATTCTCCTAGCCTGCGCATGGTGAGCGGAAGGTAGAAGGGGCCAAGTCTGCTAGTCGCACTGTCGAGTCTTGGTGGCGATGGCGAGGATCACGGCCGAAAGGAAAGCAGCGGCGGCTGCGAAGAAGAACGTCACGGAGGCTCCGAAAACCTGCCACAGCGTTCCCGCGAGGATGCCGGACGGCAGCGCGGTGATCCCGATGCTTGTGTGTAGGGCGCCGAAGGCGGTGCCTCTGAGCTCTCGCCCCACGATGTCAGGAACGATCGCCCTCTGGAGGGTGTCGGCAAACGCGTAGGAGACACCGTAGGCGACAAACAGTGCGATGATGTGGGGCAGGGCTGTGGCGAGAGCGAACCCTGAGCAGACAACCCCGAACATGGCGTATCCGAAGAGAAGGAGGCGCCATTTCCCTATCCTGTCGGAAGCGTAGCCCACCGGAAAGGCGGACGTGGCGTAGACGAAGTTGAACAAGAGGTACAGTAGAGGGGCGTGGGACGCAGTCACGCCGAAGTCCTGGGCTCGGAGAAGGAAGAAGGCGTAGCTGAGATTGCTGAAGGTGAAGGTGGCGACGATGAGAAGGTAGAGGCGAAACCGGCGACCCAGCGAGCGGAAGCCGACGCGAACCCTTGAGACCGCGTGAGCGATATCCGTTTTCTTCTCTTTGATGAGAAAGACCAGTAGCAGAACTGAAAGGATTCCGGGGATGATCGACAGGAGAAAGACGCCCCGGTACCAGAAGAGGGGAAAGAGGAGAAATGCTAGGAGCGGTCCGAGCACAGCCCCGAAGCTGTCGAGGCTTCGATGGAAGCCGTAGGCCTTTCCGCGTATGCTTTCGTCGATGGAGTCTGCGATCAGGGCGTCCCGCGGCGAGGTCCGTACCCCTTTCCCGATCCTGTCCAGAACTCGTATGGAAATCACGTGCAAGGGCGCCATCGCAAGCCCGAAGAACGGTTTGGTCAAAGAGGAAAGAGAGTAGCCCGCGGCGACGAGCATTTTCCGCGACCGTATCCTGTCAGAGACCCATCCTGAGAAGGCTTTCAGGAGGCTGGAGGCGGTCTCGGCAGCTCCCTCCACTATCCCGACGAGGGTCATGTTCATGCCCAAGACGGTCGTCATGAAGAAGGGGAGGAGGGCGAAGACCATCTCGCTGCTGGTGTCGGTGAAGAAGCTGGCGAATCCGAGAATGACGATGTTTCGTGTAAGGCCTAGGAGCGCGCTGTCCTTGACGTCGCTGGGCTGCATGCTGGGTCCTCAGAGAAGCCGGTGGGGAGACGGAGCCGGGCTCACTCGAGCTCCTGCTTCAAGCTCACGTTGACGCTGTCGAGGGTCGCTTTCGCCCTCTCCAGTCTCTTCGTGAAGTCGGCGTCCATGTTCATGTAAGTCTCTTTCGAGATCTTCCCCGCTCTGTACTGTGATCGGACGTTGAAGATGCTCAGTCTCGCCGCCTGGATCTCCGCTTCGGCGCGATCGAGCTTCGTGATGAGATCCGCGATGCGGGGATGCTTGTCTAAGAGCTCTCCTTTCAGCAGTCGCTGTTCTCGGTTTATCGCTGAGAGGCGGTAGTCGATGGCGCGGCGTCTCCTCCTGAATTCATGCTTCGACATGCCTTTGCGGGCGAGTGATTCTTCGAGCTTTTCAAGCTCCGAGCGTAGAACTGACTTTTCGTCTTGGAGCTGTGTGAAGGTTCTCAATACGTCAACGGGTGGGGCAGCTTCTTTCGCCAAAACCGGTCTCCGGAGAGCGACCGCGAGCACGATGATCGCGACCATCACCGCAATCAGCCATGTGAAAGGTTCAAGCGCTGCCCAGAAAGCTATGTACCTGTAC
>CAYSNV010000115.1:0-4271 GCA_964432545.1 uncultured Candidatus Bathyarchaeia archaeon
CGGCGGCACGTTCGGGTTGAGGGCGGCGATCTGCCGCTGGGCCGCCTTCAGGTCAACGGATGGTAGTCTTGATGGATGCGGGAACGGTGCTGTTTACGACCTCCTACACGGTGGTTGAGCCTTCATTGGCCCCTACGCCGGCGACAACTTCTCAAACGATCATCCAGTACCAGACGGTCACGGTGCCGGCGACGGTCACTAGGCTGTTCACAGTCATGAGGACGGAAGCGACTACGGAAACCGTCGTTTCGACGCTGACATCGCCGCCTCCCACGGATCTCCTGTACCTGTCATTCATAGCGATTGTAGCGCTTGTCATCGCGCTCTTGGTGCTGGCGCTGAGAGTCGCCAGAAGACCCCGCAGCGCCTAGCAGATCTCAGCGTCCCCGCAGACCCACGTTGAACCGGCAGCATCACGGGCTAGGGGTAGGTGAGGCTCAAACGAGGAGTCGCCTCCGTTCACAGCTTACTTTAAAGCTGGAATCCTACTATACCTGTCTGGCGACCGTCATGTTAAGGTTCATCGGGTTAGGTCTCCACGACGAGACAGGAATCTCGCTGCGGGGCCTGTCTGAGGTGAGAGAGGCGGACTTCGTCTTCGCGGAGTTCTACACAAGCGTCATGCCGGGGCTGTCTCCTGCACGTCTCGAAGCGCTGGTAGGGAGAGGTGTGACGATCCTGTCCCGGGAGGACGTCGAAGAGAAGGCGGAAGAAGTGATTCTGGAGCGAGCTCGACGCGGCGATGTTGCTCTTCTGGTTCCAGGCGACCCGATGAACGCGACGACGCATGTCGACCTGAGACTCCGCGCGGAAAAGCGTCACGTAAGAACGAGTCTCACGCATGCGGCCTCGATCACGTCCGCCGTCTCCGGAGCCACCGGCCTCCAAAGCTACAAGTTCGGAAGAACCGTGACGCTGCCGATAGTGGGAGGGGGGCTAGCCCCCGAGTCGCCGTACGAGTGGGTGAGGGACAACTTCCAGAGAGGGTTGCACAGCTTGATCTTGCTCGATTTGCAAGCCGCGGACAACGCGTATCTGGGCATCTCCGAAGCGCTGCGTCAGCTGTCGCACCTGGAGGAGAGGAAGGGCGCGGGATTATTCACGCCTACGAGACTGATCGTTGGAGCAGCCCGCATCGGTTCACCCGACATGGAGATCAAAGGAGGAACGATAAGTGATCTCTCCAGTCACGATTTCGGCGCACCCCCGCACTGTCTCGTGGTGCCGGGAAAACTCCACTTCATGGAGAAGGAAGCGCTGAGAGTATTCGCAAAGGTGGACGAAGAATGTTTGAGGGGGAGCGAGTGAAGGAAGACGCCAAGGGGAGAGCTGAACAGTACCTCGCCACCATCGATAAAGCTCTGAGCGAGCTCAAACGGGCGAGTGTCAAGCCGGTCGAGGTGGGCCGGGACGGGGTGGACCACGTCGTGAAAGCTGCGGAGAGATACGTCTCCGACCCCAGGTTCTACCTGAGAGGGGGAAAGGCGGTGACAGCATTGGCATGTGTGTCGTACGCGGAGGGGCTGCTTGACGGGCTGCTGATTCTGGACCTGGTTGCGGCTCCGTGGCCCCGGGGAGGGTGTGGTCTTGAGGCGTAAGGTTGTTCTTGCGACGGGGGCGTTCGACCTCCTCCACTACGGCCACCTGAAGTTCCTAGAGGAGTCGAAGAGAGCGGGAGGCCCCGGGGCGAGGCTTCTGGTCGTCATCGCCAGGGACAGGACGGTGAGGAGCAGGAAGGGCTCGAACCCGATCCTCCCTGAGGATCAGCGGAGAGTTCTGGTGGAGGCGCTTAAACCTGTTGAGAAGGCGCTCCTCGGCTTCGAGGACCTTAACCTCGAGGATGTGATCCGACGCCTGAGGCCGGATGTGATTGCCGTCGGGTACGATCAGAGGGACATCTACGAGGCGGTGCAGAACCTGATCCGAGAGAAGGGGTTCAAGGCGAAAGTGGTGCGGATCGGAAGATTCGGGTCGGAGGACCTCGACAGCTCATCGAAGATCAAACGGCGGGTGATGGAGAACCTCGGGCGATCTTCACCGTGACTCTGTCGCCGTCTTTCAGGCCAAGGCTCTTCCTCAGATTCGGCTCTGCGATAACCTCCAGGATGTCTTCCCTGTAGTGGGTTCTCAGCGCGGTGACGACGACGCACCGCGTAGTATCGTTCAGCAGAGCTCTGTAGCATTTGACCTGCCCGAAGCTTCTCTCGCCGTTGTCGAACCCCTCGATCATGATCGGCTCGAAGAGGTCGAGGAGAATGCGATCCCTCTGCCCGCGCTCTCTTAGCCTGACGTTTAACGTCCCAGGGAACGGGGTAAAGCCCAGCTTCTCTGTGAACTGCCGTTTGTACTCTGGCTTACTTACGTAGTAGGCTCCTTCACCCAGCCCTGAGACCACCTCGCCGGTGAGGACCATCTCTTTGAGCGGCGGCTCGAAGATCTTCTTGAGGGAGAGGTAGAGCGGAGAGAGCTCCTTGAACCCCTGCGACGTGATCGTGATCTCTTCCCCTCTGCGTGCTCTCCCCCGGACGACGAGACCTCTCCTCTCGAGCTCAATAAGGTACCGCGAGGAGGTCTGCTGCGAGATGGACAGCTTGCGAGCGAGGTCCCTGGTGGTGAGGACGATTCTCCCACGTTCCCTTCCGATCTGCGCGAGAACTAGAAGCGTGGTGACTAGGTGAGGCTTCAACGCTGCAGGGTCGCCCCCAACCTATTCGCCTCTTGATGCGCCAGCTTCAGCGGTTCAGGAGAACTGTTGATCGTGCATCCTTGGACAACTCTGAAAGCATCATCCAGCGTGATCTTGTAGCCGACGCTCACGTACAACGGTCTCTTCCCCTCCCGCTTCAAGACGTAGCCGAGCGCCCTCCCCTCTTCATCCACAACTCTATCATCAACCTCTCTCCCTGCAAGTAAGCTTTTTGCGACACCTACTGTCGGCGTGTTCAGCATCACCCCAACGTGACATGCGAGACCGAACAGGCGGGGGTGGGCCCTCCCATGCCCATCTACGAGCACGAGATCAGGCTCATGCGAAAGCCTCCTCACCACGTGATGGATGAGGGGAGCCTCCCGGAACCCGAGAAACGAGGGTGAGTATGGGATCCTCGCCTCCATGGGCGCACTGACCGTTTCCAGAAGCTTAAGGCTTGGGTACTCAAGGAGCACGACGGCGGCCGCGGCGGTTTCCCCATGGTATGCGACATCAGCGCCAGCGACGGAGGAGAACTCGCGCCTGACCTCTGAAACGCCGGCGGCGAGTTGTGAGAAAACCTCCTGTATCCTCTCTGCTTTTTCAATATTCAGTGCGGCGTTCTCAGACCCTTTCTTCACAGCCCACCACAGGAGACTTCTACTGTCTTGCCCCCAAGTGGAGCTTTCCAATCGCCTCTTCCAGGGAGAGTCGTCTAACCTCGCTCACCACATCACCCCTGGTTGCTTCGACGATGTGCCGCGCGGTATCCAGCTTGTGGCGGAAGGTAGGTATGATGGCGGTGTGATCCAGCATGGAGAGATCCTCGTAGATGCTCTCCATGTGGCTGAAGGCCTTTTCCGCCTTCTGCACGTCGCCATGCCGGAGGTGGTTGAGAGTGAGCCTCCGCAATTCCCCTATCAGGTCGAGGAGCCCCAGCAGATAGGGGGCTATCGAGATTCCTGACTCGTCGAAAGAAAGGATGCTATCCTCGTTGACGAGTTTGAAGAGCGCTTTCGCCTCCGTCAGCTCTTGCTGGGCGACCAGTATGCTGTTGTGCTCCCTCAGCTGGGGCTGATCCTTCAGCGCTTCACATACCAGTTTCAGTGACCGCTCCGCCTCGCCTATGAGGCGAGCTGCCTTCTTGGACTCACGCCGGTGGATGTGGATGATGGCGATGTCCGAAAGCTTGGTAGCCTCCCGAACGATCCTTAACATGCGTTCCCGCGAGGCGTCACGCGCGGACAACTCCCTCTGTAGCTTCTGGAGATCCTTTTTGAGAAGCAAGCCATTCTCACATCTGTCTTAAGCTCTATTCGGAGCATTTCTTGCAGCGAGTTTTTTAGGCTTTCTCAACCTGCTGAGGAGGACCACCCGGCTGTCAGGGGAGGCGTCTATAATGTTGTAGCCGGTCTCTTTGGAGATGCGCTCGGAGAACTCCAGCACCTCATGGAGTTGTGGCATGTGCTCGAAACGAAGACGCCGCCGGGAATAGCCAACATACATATAGGCTTTAGCTTCCACGTAGGTGGGTTCCGTCTCAGCGATGATCTTTCCATACTTCTCAGGGCTCACCATGTTC
>CAYSNV010000116.1:0-4168 GCA_964432545.1 uncultured Candidatus Bathyarchaeia archaeon
ACAAGCGCTAGTCTACATGATGTCACTGTACTTTTTCGCGCCCTTCTTTCTGATTATTCCCTTGATGGCGGCGAGCGTGGTGGCAGCGGACAGCTTCGCTGGTGAAAAGGAGAGGAAGACGGTCGAAGCTCTCCTCGCGACTCCCCTTGCCGACAGCGAGCTACTCTTGGGAAAAATCTTGGTTTCCTTCATTCCTTCGATGGCTGTCACCGTAATCTCATTCCTCACCTATTCTACAGTCGTGAACGTCATCTCCTCTGTTCTTCTCGGCGGCAGGATCCTGCTTCCCAACTTGGTCTGGCTCATGCTGATCCTCGGACTTTCCCCCTCAATAGCCATCGCGGCCATCGGCCTGACGGTGATCATCTCAGCAAGAGTCAAGGGTGTCAGAGAGGCTCAGCAGATCAGCGCACTCTTGCTGATCCCAATATTCGTGCTCATGTTCGGGCAGCTTTCAGGAGCTGTCATCGTAGGGCCCGTGCTCATCGCAGGATTGATCGGCGTCTTCATACTGGTTGATGCCGTCGTTTTTCACATAGGTGTCCGGTTGTTCAAACGAGAAGAGATCCTGTCACGCCTGCCTTGAATGCGCGTGACGAGTATGTGGCATTGAAGCTTTTATTAAGCATGCCCCATCTTACATGACTGCTAAGTATGCGCCTGAATGTAGCGCTCCAATAGTCATTGAACGGAATACCTGCCGTCCAAAGTGAGATGTGGCGATGAGGATCACCTTCAAGCCTGACAACGTGTCTGGGGAGTTCGAGGATCAGCCCACGATCCTTGGGGCCTCGAGTCGTCTAGGTATCGAGATAGAGTCGATATGCGGCGGCAGAGGCCTTTGCCGGAAATGCAAGGTCAAGGTTACCGCTGGGTCCACGTTTCCTCTCACGCCTGAGGAGAGGCGGATGCTCAGTCAGGAAGAGATCGAGGAGGGATACAGGCTCGCGTGCAAAGTCAAGCCCACAGCAGATGTGACCGTCCATATCCCTTTAATGAGCAGACGGAGAGGGATGAGACTTCAAACTGAAGGGGTCGCAGCAGCGGTCTCATTAAACCCCGCAGTCAAGAAATATCACGTCACCGTCCCTCAAGCCAGCCTCAACGATCAAAGGTCCGATGAGGAGAGGTTTCTGGATGCGCTGAGGAGTGCCAGCCAGCTTGAGAGGCTCAGCATCGCTTACAGCGTTCTCCCGAGACTCCCCAGCCTACTTAGGGAAAGCGGCTGGAGTGTAACCGCAGTAGTGTGGAACGGGGAGACCGTGATGTCCGTGGAGGCTGGTGACACATCTCGCGAGGCGTACGGGGTCGCCGTCGACGTGGGCTCGACCAAACTTGCGCTCTACCTCCTTGACCTGAACAGCGGCATGGAGATCGCGGTCGCCTCGGCGATGAATCCCCAACGCTCCTTCGGCGAAGACATCATCAGTAGACTCGCCTTTGCAAACAGAGGGGCGGAAAACCTTCGTAGACTTCACACCTCCGTACTCGACGCGATTAACGGTCTAATTGAAGAGAGCTGCGGGAAAGCCGAAAAACCTGCCCACAAGATCTACGAAGCTGTCTTCGTGGGCAATACGGTGATGCACCATTTCCTTCTAGGGCTAGACACACGATACCTCTCGCAAAGCCCGTACGTACAGGTGTTGCATAGTCCGTATAACCTTCCAGCATCGGTCTTGGGGTTGAACACCAACCCCGACGGCAACTTGCACGTTCTCCCCACGATCAGAAGCTTCGTCGGAGCCGATAACGTAGCGGTGTGCCTCGCTACGGGAATAGCGGACGCCGAGAAACCCACCTTGGCGCTGGATATCGGGACGAACACTGAAATAGGCTGTGGAGCAAAAGATATGGGCCTCGTGGTCACCAGTGCAGCTTCTGGCCCCGCCTTCGAAGGCTGGGCAACCAAATGGGGTATGACGGCGACCGACGGCGCGATCGAGAGGGTCTTCATCGACCCAACCTCATTCGAGGTGATGTGCAGAACGATAGGGGATGCGCCGCCGGTTGGGATCTGCGGCTCAGGATACGTCGACGCCATTGCCGAGATGATGAAAGCAGGGATACTGAATCACCGCGGAGGCTTCAATAAGGAAGTGAGGCCTCGATGTGTGCGCGAGGGATCGGAAGGGAGTGAGATAGTATTGGCCTCCGCAGGCGAGACTCACACATTCGAGGACGTCGTGATCACGCAGAAGGACATCGTGGAGTTGGTGAAGGCGAAGGCAGCGATCCACGCAGCCATCACCTTACTCCTCGCGCACCTGAGACTGGATGAAGAGCAGATCGACAGGGTCCTGTTAGCAGGCGCCTTCGGGTCCTACATCGACCCGGAGAACGCGCGAACCATCGGTATGCTCCCTGAAGTAGCGCTGGAGAAGATATTCCCGATAGGGAACGCCGCCGGCACCGGCGCCAAGATGGCCCTGCTCAACATCGACGAGAGAAAGACCGCTGAACGAATATCCACGGCGGCATCGTTTGTGGAGTTAGCCACTCACCCGCACTTCGTCAAGGAGTATGCAAACAGCATGTTTCTGCCTCACAAAGAACTTGAGAGATACCGCAAGACAGTGAGCGGCCTGAAGGGTTTTCTCACGGATTAGCCGACTCGCGCCCTTTCAACGTTCTAATTTAATCAAGTCGTCTTGGGCCATCTTTTTTTATACGAACAGATTCATAGCATTTTTCTAACGTCCCCTTGATGGGGATAGCTGGTGTCCAGAATGAATATGGGAGGACTTTTCAAGAGGAAAACATCATCGACCGTCGATGCGCCGCAGCAGAAAAGGTTCTTCTGCTCTGAATGCAAGCATGAAATCCTTCTTCAAATGAAGTACTGCGATAACTGCGGCGGAGAAATCAAGTGGCCGAAGAAGTATGAGCCGCTGATCTCATGCACAGCTGAGGGATAGACTTCTCTCTCACGATACCTTTCTCGGGCAAGCGTTCAATTCCATCGACTCTACCTTATTTCGGGAGATCGCGTCGGCTGGACGCAAAGCTTTGGGTCCACCCTCGTTCCTATCACAGCGCCTGGCATCGCTGGAGCGATGGCCCGATTCTGCTTATCCTAAACGTCATTGTTTCTTGGCGTCTGAATCAGATTCTTTCTCTTGTTCTTGGCCTTCTGAGGGCAAAGGTTTAATGGAGCGAGGGAAATACTGGCTCTGCAACAATGCTTTCGATCCCGTTTGGTGACCGTCTGTGAAGATAGTTGACTTGCGAAGCGACACTGTCACGCTGCCGACGCGAGAGATGCTTGAGGCGATCCTGACCGCAAAGCTGGGAGACGACCAGTACGGTGAGGACGAGACGGTAAACAGGCTTCAGGAGATGGCCGCGCAGAAGATGGGGAAAGAAGCTGCGCTCCTGGTCGTCAGCGGCACGCAGGGGAACTTGGTCTCTGTCATGTCCCACACGCGTCCGGGCGACGCAGTCATCGTGGAGGCGGAGTCTCACATGGTCTACTACGAGGCGGCCGGCATGTCCGCGATTGCAGGGGTGATGCCCAAGCCACTGAAGGGGCATAATGGCGCGCTCATCCCCGAGGATGTGGTCAACGCCATCCAGGTCGAGCACAGGCCCCATCAGCCCCCGACAACCCTCATCTGTCTGGAGAACACCCACAACCGGGCAGGAGGAACCTGCGTCACGGAGGGGCAGACGAAAGCGATCTGCGAGATCGCCGAGGACCACGACATCTCGGTCCACATCGATGGGGCGCGGATCTTCAACGCCGCTGTCGCGTTGAACGTCGACGTACGGAGGCTGACAAAGGGCGCCGACTCGGTGACCTTCTGCCTCTCCAAGGGACTCAGTGGTCCCGCAGGATCTCTCATCACGGGCACCAAGGAGTTCATCGCGAAGACGAGGAAGAACCGGCAGATGGTGGGCGGGGCGATGCGCCAGGCAGGCGTGATCGCGGCGCCCGGCATAGTGGCGTTGGAGACGATGATCGACAGGCTCAAGGAGGACCATGAGAACGCGAAGCGGCTCGCTCAAGGCTTGGTCAACCTGGGGGTTCACGTCCCGTTGGAGAGGGTTCAGACCAACATCGTCATATTCGACACCGGCCAGCTCGGCTTAGACTCCTCTCAGCTCATCTCCCGACTCGAGGAGCTGGGAGTGAAAGCATCCAACTACGGAAGAACGACCGTTCGGA
>CAYSNV010000117.1:0-4167 GCA_964432545.1 uncultured Candidatus Bathyarchaeia archaeon
GTGCTATATGTCCAGAGGTCGAGAGCATAGAGGTTGGAATGGTGAGGGTGAGGGAAGATGGGCGAGAGCTGGAGCCCGTGACCCTGTGGTCTGAGCGCAGCGCGCATCAAGGAGACTAACGTAGCAACGCTAGGGTCGAGAGCACCGTCGTTTCTATGTTCGCCGCTCCATCTGCTGTGAGATCGACTTTCCGATCCGTCTCCCAGCCGCCAGCCTGATGCTGCCATCTCCTAAGGCTCTCTTGCACACTTCGTACGGTGGTTGCGTCATTTATCCGTTTGGCGAGAATTCCGAAAAGTGCCACCTTGTACACCGGGTGGAGATCTTTCTCTGCGTCGGCTTCATCCATCTGCAGGACTCCTTTTGCAGGGTCGTACCGGGAGGAGAGTTCTTCCGACAACGTCTTTGCGGGGCGCTCGCGCCCTCTCTCAAGCCTGTAAAGCGCCAGCAGCGCCTTCTCGTCGTTGTAGCGTGAGTTGATCCGGTTAGAAAGGTAGAAGGGCTTTATGTCGTCTTCCAATATGCACCATCGGTCATTGGATCTGTGCCCCCTTCTGCGTGGAAGATCGTTGTCCGGCTCGTCGGATGGATGCTTCCTTCTGATCGCTTGCACAAGGTCTTCTTTTCCAAGCTTCCTGAAAAGTATGGACAATAGGTATTGGCTCTGGTTGTACACTCGGTGCTCGCTGTGAGTGGTTTCTGCCACTTCATAATACTCTGATCGCATGTCGTCGACACGGAGCGAGTCGAGGAAATGTAAGGCTCGCTCAATAGCAGGATCATAGACAGAGGGTCTCATCATACGACCGTACGTCTCCAATCTTCATAGCGAGTCTATTCTCATCACTCTGTAGTATTGACGTTTCACGCTCGCCACTAATTTCTACGGCAGTCAAAAAAGGGTCTTCTCATCGTGGTACGAGTTCTGGAAGGATGCTACCTTGCTCCTTGCAACGCCTGGAGTCTCTTCACGATGTTGGGATGAGTGGAGAGAAGCTCGGTGAAGCGGTCAAGCGTCGTCACTTTCCTGCTTAAGATGCTTTGAACGAGCTCTGCGTCTCTGTGGAAGTACTTTGCAGCTTGAAGAGCGCTCCTTTCAGCCTGGTCTGGGTCAGAGATCATCAGGGCCTTGAATCCGTTGACACTTCCTCTCCACTGGGAATGCTTTTTCAGCGCGCTTGTGGAAGCGACGATCTTGGCTAGGGCTTCCGATAGCTTCCGCGTGCCGTCGCCTACGTTCCGGACGCTAAACTGGTCTGCGTAGTACTCCCGGAGGCGGCTCAGCCCTAGGACGAAGAGGTTCAGCACCCAGTAGATAACCAGTGACGCCACTCCTATCAGAGCACCCGCTGATCCCTGCTCTCTGCTGCGCTGGTATCCCCCAAACATGGAAGAAACCATAAAAGAGTAGCCGATGAAATAGAAGACGGCGGGAAGTATTGACGCGAACATCATAACCTGTACGTCTCGATGTTTGAGATGGCCCAGCTCGTGTCCGACAACCGCCTCAACCTCCTCCATCTCCAGATTATTGAGTAAGCCATTGGTGACGGCTACTCTAGTTCCCGCGATAGGTGAGCCGTACGCAAAGGCGTTCGGAATCGGGATGCTTGCAAGCATGACTCTCGGGGGCTTCATCCCGTTTCTCCGGGAGATCGATTGAACAACATCGTAGAGATGCGGATATTCGCTGCGTGACACTTCTTTAACTTTGTACATCGCGTCGATCAGGTATGGCGCTACCAACCATTGACCGATGTTGAAAATCATGGTGATCATCACCAGTCCGATGAGATCTAGCCCCCCGAACAGGCTCAACAGAACTGCGAACGCTAGCGTTGACGCCCCGACAATAATGGCAAGTGTTCCTACCATAGACATGCGAAGTCGAAGAAGACTCATGACTCCCACTTATTCAAAGAAGACATCGCAAGGGTTAAAATACTTTTTGCAGTGCAGGGCAAGCCATGGCGCTGCCATCGCCAAGGTCCAGCAACAACGTAGTTGGCGAGGGTGTCCAAAGTCAGAGCATTTACATCTGTCAGAGCGCAAACGAGCTGCGGCGACGAGTTCATGCACGCACCTGGAAAGACCATTCGGATGGGAAGAATCCTCAGGGAGGGCAAAAGAACAGTCACTGTAGCCATGGATCACGGCATCGTGGGTATGATCAAAGGAATTGAGAACCTCGACGCAACAATTACGGAGATCATCGACGGTGGCGCAGACGCGTTGCTGGTCAATCCTGGCGTGGCAAAGCGCTTCTCAGAGAAGATATCGGGGAAGGCAGGGCTGATTGTGACAATACCGTGGGATGAGAGATACGTTGAGGCGGCGGTGAGGTTGGGCGCGGAGGCTGTGAAGACAACATACTTTGGGCCTATTCCGCTAACGATCGACAGCCCTATTCTGGAGCGTTTCAGCGCCGTCGGAAGAGGATGCGACAACTGGGGGGTTCCTTACATGGCTGAGGTCGTACCAACGGATCCCAAAGGGAGAATGATCGCCGATGTGGAGCTTATAGCGAAGGCCGCGAGGATAGGGTTTGAAGCCGGGGCAGACATCGTTAAGACGAGCTACGCCGGAAGCCCTGACCTTTACAGGGAAGCTGTTAAAGCATGCCCAGTTCCGATAGTGGTGCTGGGTGGACCGAGGATGGATCGAGACGTCGACGTCTTGAAGATCGCTCGGGAAGCCGTCGATGCAGGTGCTGTAGGGGTCGCGGTGGGGCGTAACGTCTGGCAGCATAGGAGTCCCGCCAAGATGACGAGGGCCTTAGTCCAGATCGTGCATGAGGGCGCAAAGGTCGACGATGCGGCTAAAGGGCTGGCTTGATTCAAGCTCGGGTTTGTCTGCGAGGCAATACGTGCGCTCGCTGTAGGAATTCTGCTGCTGATGTGCCCGGTCGCGGGGGCTACGAAGGTAGAGCGTGTTATACTACAGGATAGTCTTCAGGCCTAGATCTTGAAGGGTGTCTTTGGTGGGTGCGCCCTCTTCATCCCATCCCCTTAGCTGGTAGTACTCGTTCAGCATCGGCTCAAGGTGGGTTACCTGTCCCGTGTAGGGGCCTTCAGGTAGCGGTTCTTCTAGGCATCTCTTGGGTAGCGTGTCGTCCTTTCGGTTGAAACCTTCTCTCAGATTGAACATCCTTGAGAGAGTAATAACCCGCGCTCCGAGCTGCTTCAGCTCTTCGACATTCCCGTACCCAAACCCGGTACAAGGATTCACCATCTGGTAAACCTCCTTAAGCTTCAGGCCGTAAAGGGTGAAGTAGCACAGGACCGAGCAGTCGATGACCGCCTTCTCATCCTGCTTGTCGATGGCCATCTGGACCTTGCTGCGGTCGTAGGATGCGGGGTCCGCTCCTCCTCCGTGGCCGAGCAACTCCATCCCTACGGTGTAAGCCCTTAGGTGGCACGCCCCCCTCTCTGAGATCGCGTAGCACAGGCCCATTCCCTGCGCGGCCCTAGGCTCATACGCCGGCATCTCCAATCCCTTCACTTGCATCGCGAAGTCTTCAGAACCGGGGTACCTCGCGCTGAATCGCTTCACGCCTTCCTGAAGATTCTTACCTACACCTTCGCCTTTGCCGATCTTCTCTATCAGAGAGAGGAACGCTGCGCGATCCCCCCACGCGGGGCTTATGCCATCAAGCTGCCCCTCAGAGATCATGCCCCTCTGATAAAGCTCCATAACGAACGCCACTATGCCCCCGGTGCTGATAGAGTCCATTCCGTAGAGGTCGCAGAGAAGGTTGCCTTTGCAGATCGTCTCCCTGTCGCTAACACCACAGTTGGAGCCCAGAGCGAATATGGTCTCGTAGTCTGGGCCGTCGACACTTGCCCCTCCAAACTCGGCGATCTTGCTGCAGTAGATGTTGCAGCCTAAGCTACAGGCAAAATCCTTCTTCCACAGGGTCTGCCTGAACGCTTCCCCTGAAACCTCGTCAGCATGCTCGAACCTCCCCGTCTGGAAGTTCCGGGTAGGCAGACCGCCTGCCTCATTGATCGTGAGGAGTATATTAGCGGTTCCGTATCGGGGTAGGCTCCTGACGGTTGTTTCGCTCATGCGGTTAGCCCGGAGGGCTATCCACGCCATCCGTTCGAACCTCTCATGGTCCGCTACTCTTACGGGGTTGCTGCCTCTAACCGCGACAGCCTTCAGCCG
>CAYSNV010000118.1:0-4162 GCA_964432545.1 uncultured Candidatus Bathyarchaeia archaeon
TTTTGGTCTAGTCGAATTCGGTGCTTTTCTCACCCTCTTCCTCGGAGGGTTTCGGTGGTTTCGCCTCTTCTTTCGCCTTTCCGGCAGCTACTACGTCATCGATCTTCAGGAGCATTGAGGCTGCTTCGCTGGCTGATTTCAATATCTGATCTTTCACAGCTGCTGGTTCTATCACATCTGCTTTCATCATATCTTTGGTTTTACCCTCGAAGGGGTCGATGCCCGCCCACTTCTGACCTTTCTCGTGGCTGGCTCTGAGCTCAGCGACGATGTCCAGCGGGTCGAGGCCTGCGTTCTCCGCCAACGTTAAGGGTATCCCTTCCAACGCCTGGGAGAAGGCTAGTGCCGCCAGCTGTTCCTTTCCTGAGAGGCTTTCCGCCCACCGTTTCAGCTGGCTTGCTGCCTCGATCTCCACGGCGCCTCCCCCGGCGACGATGCGGGGGTCGCGGATAACGTCTCTGACGACGCAGAGGGCGTCGTGGAGGGATCTCTCAGCCTCATCGACGAATCGTTGGGTTCCTCCTCTTATCAGGATCGTTGCCGCTTTAGGGTTTTTGCATCCTTCGATGAAGGTCATCTTGTCGTCGGCGATCTTTCTCTCTTCTACGAGTTTTGCGTAGCCGAGATCTGCCGCTGTCAGATCGTCGAGGTTTGTGATGATCTTGGCGCCGGTTGCTTTGGCCAGCTTCTCCATATCTTTTTCGCTGGCGCGGCGGACCGCCATAATGTTCCTTTTGGCGAGGAAGTGTTGGGCTACGTCGTCGATGCCTTTCTGGCAGATGAGGACGTTCGCCCCTGATCTGTAAACTTTCTCAGCCATCTCGTGGAGCATCTTCTCCTCCTCGTCGAGGAAGGCCTTCATCTCCTCAGGATTCTGTATGTTGATCTTGGCGTCGAACTCTGTCTTCTCAACCTCCATTGCACAGTTCAGGAGAGCTATCTTGGCGTCCTCTATCTTTTTCGGCATCCCCGGGTGGACTACCTCCTTGTCCAAGAGTACACCTTGGATCAGCCGTGTCTCGGTTAAGGATTCTCCCGCCTTCTTCTCCACCTTGACATCGTCGATGCTCGCCTTGTACCCTTCAGGGGTCTTCTCTGCAACCTGTAACATGGCGTCGACTGCTATATCCGACATTGTGTCCTTGTTTTCGGACACGAGCTTAGTTGCCATGGCCATGGTCGCGACCTTCTTCAATGTCATCTTATCTGTGGGGTTTACTTTCACGGCGATATCGTTCAGGATCTGTAACGCCTTCTCTGCGGCGTGGCGGTAGCCGTCGACGATTACTGTCGGGTGGACGTCTTTGTTGATCAAGTCCTCGGCTTTACTGACGAGTTCACCCGCAAGAACTACGACGCTGGTGGTTCCGTCTCCAACTTCGTTATCTTGGGTCTTTGCTATTTCGACCATCATCTTCGCGGCAGGATGCTGGATTTCCATCTCTTTGAGGACCGTTGCTCCGTCGTTGGTGATGGTAACGTCTCCGAACCCGGTGACGAGCATCTTGTCCATCCCGAGTGGTCCCAGCGATGTCTTGACCGCGTCTGCAACGATCTTTGCCGCTGTTATGTTGGCTCTTTGGGCCTCTTTCCCTTGGGTGCGTGTTGTTCCTTCTTTAAGGATGAGGATAGGTTGGCCGCTTATGGTTGCAGGTATCGCTTCTGCCACAGGTGATCCCTCCTTTACTCTATGCCCATTCCTGGTCCGCCGGGGGGCATTCCGCCGGGTCCACCGGGTGGTCCGCCTTTGGGTGTCGGGGGTGGTTTGGCTGCGGCGATGACGTCGTCGATGCGCATGATCATCGATGCTGATTCGACCGCTGATTTTATGGCCTGTTCTTTGACGCTGAGGGGTTCGATTACCCCTTCTTTCATCATGTCGACGATCTTGCCGGTGAAGACGTTCACGCCGTGCCATTTTCCATCTTTCTTTTCGTGGTTTGATCGGAGTGAGACGAGGATGTCGATGGGGTCGAGTCCAGCGTTCTCGGCGAGGGTCTTGGGGATCGCCTCAAGCGAGTCCGCGAATGCTTCGATGGCGAGCTGTTCTCTTCCTCCGACTTTGGTCGCGTAGTCTTTAAGCTGTTTGGAGAGTTCGGCTTCGATCGCGCCGCCGCCGGCCACGATCTTGTTCTTCTTGATGATGTCGGCAATGACGTACAGCGCGTCGTTTAAAGCTCTTTCAGCCTCGTCGACGAGTCTCTCAAGGCCTGCGCGGATGAGGACTGCCATCGATTTCGGGTCTTTGCAGCCTTGGATGAAGGTCATCTTGTCGTCGCCGATCTTCTTCTCTTCGATAAGTTCGCAGGTTCCGAGGTCGTTGGGTGTGAGGCTGTCGAGGTTTGAGACGATTTTGCCTCCTGTTGCTTTGGCTAGTTTCTCCATATCGGACTTTTTGATTCTCCGGACCGCCATGATACCTTCTTTTGCAAGGTAGTGCTGTGCCGTGTCGTCGATGCCTTTCTGACAGAGGGCGACGTTCGCTCCCGCTCCCTTGATCTTGTCAACCATCTTCTTAATCATTCTTGACTCTTCGTCGAGGAAGGCTTTCATCTGGGTGGGGTCGCGGATGCGGATCTCGGCGCTGAATTCAGTCTTCTCGATCTCTAGGGCGCAGTCGAGGAGGGCGATCTTGGGGTTCTTGATCGTTTTGGGCATGCCGGGATGGACTACCTCTTTATCGACGATGATCCCTTTCACCAATTCGGTGTCGAGGAGGCTTTTACCTTCTTTCTTGACTATTTGCACGTTATCGACATCAACGGTGTAGTCAGCGCCTCTCTTCTCGGCTACTTGCCGGACAGCCTCGATCGCGATATCGGCATAATGGTCCCGTGCCTCGCCAAGTCCCTTACCGCGCATCGCGGTGAGAGCGATGTTCTTTAAGACTTTCTTATCGTCGATGTCTGCCGGTTCGGAGATCTGGTTTAATATCTTTATCGCCTGCTCAGCCGCATTCTTGTAGCCGTGGACGATGACGGTCGGGTGGATGTTATCAGCTAACAGTTCTTCTACTTTCCGTAGGAGCTCGCCAGCTAGCACAACCGCGGTGGTCGTTCCGTCGCCAACCTCGTCATCCTGGGTCTTCGCTACCTCTACCATCATCTTTGCTGCTGGATGCTGAACGTCCATGTCGTCAAGGATCGCGGCGCCGTCATTGGTGATGGTTACGTCGCCGAGGGTGTCGACGAGCATCTTATCCATGCCGCGGGGGCCGAGGGTGCTCTTCACCACTTCGGCAACGACTCTCGCTGCAGTTATGTTGGCTCTTTGGGCATCCTTACCTCTACTTCGAGAGGCACCTTCCTTCAAAATAAGTACGGGTTGTCCTGCTAGATTTGACAATTTTAATTCACCTCTTATCATTGCTAGTCAGGATCATAATAGCGCAAAAAAATTTTGCGAAGATTTATTTAAGTTTTACTTTCAGCGCTTGCGTTTTCAGTCGTGAGTTATAGGAAAGAAAAGATCTAATGCTTGTTACAGAAGATCGATAGCGTGTTTGTACTGAGGTCACTCAATCTTTATTTTCTTTCCTCTAAATTTGACGTGCTTTTTAGTGAGGGTTGTATCTAAGACTCCATTCCGGTATGATGCTTTAACGCTTTCCGGATCAACCGGCGAGGGCAGTTCAACCTCTTTATAATACTTCCGGGCCGGGGTGTCAACGGAGATGGTTAAAGAATTTTCAGTCGCTTCCAGGGTGATGTCTTCCTTTTCGACTCCTGGGAGTTCAGCCACAACCTTTATGGTGTCGTCTTCCTCTAACGTGTCGATGAGCGGTTCCCGCTCCCCCTTCACCTCGAACTCAGCTCTCGGCGCCCCGAAGATTGTCTTCCTCGCTGAGGGCTTAACGTTCCCGAACTCTCTTATCACAGGCTTCCCGTCGGGGCCTAGACTCATCGAGTACCCGTAGACTAGTGGGCCGATCTTTCTGACAGTACTTCCGTCGAGAAGCTTTTCCTCTCTGACAAGATCTTTTGGCAGTGATTTCTGCATCTCCCTAAACATCTCCTCTATCATCTGATCCATGTCCTCGAAAAATCCTGCCGGGAAGAAGGGGGTTCTCCACCATCTGTGTCTGAACCAATCAGGAAAATCCTCCCACGCCAAAAAAACCACCCACAACCCTATGACTTACGCTTCCTATATATCTTTTCGG
>CAYSNV010000119.1:0-4069 GCA_964432545.1 uncultured Candidatus Bathyarchaeia archaeon
GGAGGAACGTCAGTGGCGGGTCTTCCATCCTGAAAATGAGTCCCGGAAACTGCTCTGGGTCGTAGACGGTCCGCTCTAGCTGGTAGGCGCTTTCCTCCAAGTCTATCTTGCCGCCGAGATCGATCGAGGCGACAACGTTCTGAACCTTGATCTCGGGTTTTCCGACGATGACGACGCCGCTCATCCGAAGCTCGTCGACGATCTTGTTCAAGGCCCGTTTCGCCTGTCGCTCGCTCTTGGCTCCTGCGCAGACGATCTTGCCTGAGCTGAAGATGAGGCCTGCAGCTCGCGGACTCTTGAGCTGGTAGATGACGCCAGGGAACTGCTCGGGGTTGTATTTTCCGTTTGGGAGGATGCGGGAGACCGCATCCAAGTCAAGCCTGTGCTCCAACGTCGCTGAAGCCACGACGTTTTCAACTTGTACTATAGTCTTCTCCCTTGTCGCCATAGACAGTTAGAACCCCAACACCCTTGGTTAACTTGACGAAGTCTTCCCGTCAGAATTGTAGGTTTAACATACGATCTCGCTCTCTAGGTTAATAAAGCTAATGTTTCCGTCTTCGCCGGAGTGGGGTACAATCCTGGAGAAGATCTCGCCACCTAGGCGAGGAGCTTCAACGTAGACTACCGACTTGGAAGGTTCGATGACTGAGCACCCCACATCGCTACACATCCGAGATGTCGGCTGCGAATTCGCGAATCAACCGCTCGACTCCCCCACATTTCTCAAATCATTTTGACGCTGGCCAGCGGCCTGTTCTGCTGAACCTCAGGATTTACTAGGTGTGGCGGTATCTCGCCCTTCAAGACCGAGAGGAGGTTTGACGCCGCGAGTTGAGCCATCCGGGAGCGTGCTTCACGGGTTGCGCTTCCCAGATGAGGGAGCAGGACGACGTTGTTCATCCGGAGGAGCGGGTCGCTCTTATCGATCGGCTCCTTCTCAAAGACGTCCAGCGCGGCAGCGGCGATCCGTCTTTCCTGCAGCGCTTTCGCCAGTGCTTTCTGGTCAATGACCGCTCCTCGTGAGGTGTTGATGAGGGTGGCGTTAGGTTTCATCAGCTTCAACCTTTCCTCGTTGATGAGATGGAAGCTGTCTTTTGAGAGAGGAATGTGAAGGGAGATGAAGTCGCTTTCCGACAGCAGCTCATCCAAGGAAGCGTACCTGAGCTTATACTTCTCTTCGACTTGGGGAGAGGCTCGGACGACATCCTGGTAGAGCACTCTCATGTTGAAGCCTACTGCACGGGCGGCGACCGCCTGCCCGATGCGCCCCAAGCCGACAATCCCGAGAGTCTTCCCGTAGACGTCGGCGCCCAGCAGGAGATCCGGGCTCCAGCCGATCGCCCACACCCCCCTCCTGACATAATTGTCGGCTTCCACGACCCTCCGCGCGCTGCAAAGCAACAAGGACCAGGCGAGATCGGCGGTGGTCTCGGTGAGGACGCCGGGGGTATAGGTCACGTAGACGCCTTTTCTCGTCGCTGCCGCGACGTCGATATGGTCGTACCCTACACTGTAAGAGCTGATGACCCTCAGATGGGGTGCTGCGTCTAGGACCTGGGCATCCACCGTATCTGTGAGGAGACAGAGGAGGCCGTCAAAGTCCCTGATTCTCCTTGCCAGCTCTTCCACATTGGGTGGCTGAGGCCTCTCTCTTACCTCGACATCACACACCTCCTGAAGCATCTCGATCCCTGGCGGCGGGATCCTCCTGGTGACAAGAATCTTTGGCTTCACAATAACACCTCCGATACTATCTACAGAAGGATGCGAACCTTCCTTTAATACACTTGGGGAGGACTTCTCTGACATGTAGACTGGATCATTACAGCTTGTAGTTTGACATAACTCAGAGTGTTACTAACCTCATGCCTCCGCAGCTCGACGTTTCTTCTGAGTTGAACATTATCATGAAGGCCTGTATCGTCTCACCAGCGCACGCTACCAGGAGGAACAAGCTTTTATCCATTGATAGTTCTCGCCTTAAGATTGCAGATCTTCTTTATTTCGTTCCACTCTCTCTGAAACAAAAGGTTCCAATCGTATTTCCTAGCTGTTTCTACCGCCGCCGAGGCTTTAGATTTGTATAGATCCCTATCGGCAAGGAGGTGATCTATGGCCTCGGCATAGGCCCCAACATCATCCTTGGTAGCTAGACCTACATTGTTTTCATTTACGAATGATCCTGTTTCCCCCACGTTAATGGTGACGATTGGGAGACCGGCTGCACAATACTCCTTGATCTTTAGCGGAACAAGGAACTGAGCGGGAGAGTCTATAGGATACGGTGCTAACCCTACTTCGCCTTTGGCCAATATAGCTGGAAGCTCGTGATATGGCACTTGTCTAAGTATTTCAACGTTATCTTCGATTCCTAGCGCTGAAAGCAGCGGCATAATCTTGCGGATGATCCTTGGTTCGTGGGGGCCCACCATAATCATCCTCAATTTCCATTTATTCCTCAGCTTCTTGACGGCCTTCAAGGCAAGATTCACCCCCCAGTGGGGGTGGATACTACCAGTATAGATTAAAGTCCGCATTTCGTGAAAGCTCATGCGATGACGCAAGACCGTTGCTTGGTTGAACTCTCTGAAGCTTACCCCGTTTGGAATGAAGCATGTTCTCCTAGCGCCATGACGTCTTCGTATTTCAGACTGTTTTTCTCCTACACTAATGACTAGGTCGGCGTGTCTAACCATCTTAAGCTCCGGTAACCAGGCGAGTTTACTCCTCCCTAGGACTGGTAGTATGTCGTAGTCTTCAAAGATCAATGTGTCAAAAAGCCCCGCTCTCTTTAATTCCACTCCTAAATCCATGAGGTCTGAACTTCCAAAAATTCCGAGGTCTAACTTTTTCAAATGAAACGCTCGGATAATTCTCTTAAGAATTGACTTCAGAATCAAAGCTTCAAAATTCTTGACGAAGATGCGGTTTATCGCAAACAATAGCAGCATCAAGATTCCGGTCCTAAGTCTCCTAGGGATAGACAACCTCCTTATGAAGACCTCTATCGTTTTCTCGTCTAGAACCTTCACTCCGCAGGGGAATCTTAGCCCAAGGAGGAAAGCCCTCAGAAATTCACTCGTTGAGTGTGCAGTAGGGTATTGAGGTGTGACTAGGATTATTCTTGCGATCTCTTGGCGATTCCTCAAGAATCTGAATAGATCCTGGTAGCGATGATGGATGCTAAAGTTCACGAAGTGACCGGGATAAAGCACTATGTAGTATTCCTTTTTTGGTCGCTTCAGCCTTTTCCCCTCGTTAGATTGATAAGAAATCGATTCAGCAATATATGAGCTTAAGCCTATCCGACCCTGGATTCTTCTTACCCAAGCACTCGCTGATCTTAGAAAAGGATGTAGATGAGACGTTCGTTCAGGACGTTATCGACCTCCTAGGTTACCCGGATAGGAGAAACGAGATCGAACCAAATGCGCACGCCCGGCGGCTGATGGAGGAACGGTACAGCTGGGAGGGATTAAGCTCCAGATATATAGGTCTGATAGACCAAGTGTGTGCATAAAGGGGCACGATGTCCAAGAGGGGAGAGCCTTGAAGCCACTTGTCTCGGTTGTGATACTGAATTATGACGGCGAGACACTCATAGAAAGGTGTCTGGACTCCGTATTGCACACGCGCTACCCGAGTTTAGAGGTCGTATTGGTTGATAATGCCTCAAGAGACCAAAGCTTCAGAATCGTGCTAGAACGCTATGGGAAGGATCCTCGGCTTAAGACTTTTTTAAACCAGAGAAACCTCGGGTTCTCAGAGGGGAACAATGTGGGGGCAAGACTCGCTGAAGGCAAGTATATCTCGTTCTTAAACGTAGATACCGAGGTCGACCCGAACTGGTTGGATCCCATAATAGAACTCATGGAAAAGGATAGGACTGTAGGAGTCGTACAGAGCAAGATTCGGTCTCTGGATAATCAGACAATTGACTGCGCAGGAGGATTCATAGACCCCTACGGCTTCTCAATGGAAAAGGGAAGTGGTGAGAAAGATCGAGGTCAGTACGACAGCGTCTTCGAAGTGTTCTTCGCGAAAGGCGCCGCGATGACTGTAAGAC
>CAYSNV010000120.1:0-4067 GCA_964432545.1 uncultured Candidatus Bathyarchaeia archaeon
CTATAACACCGTTAAGGGTAGAAGAGTGCCTATGCTAATATTAATATTTTTGTGAGGAAAAAATTCCAATAGGAATAATGAGGAATGGGGCGGTCTACTTCAGCGCGCGTTTGCACTTTGCGCAGAAGACGTCATCCTTTTCTATGTACGCGCCGCAGAACTTGCATTTCAGAGCGGGCTCAGAGGACAGGAGCCCTCCTTCCAGAAGTCCCCCCTCTCTCTTCTCGCCAGGTTGAGGAAGCACGACGATCTCCTTGGAGGCCAGGCTTGAGACGCAGACTAGGAAGCCTAGGATCGCGATGATGCCGCCTACGTACTCGAGGAAGATGATGGCGGTATCGGTCTTCAAGTTGATCTTGAGAAGGCTTGTGGCTGCTTCGAGGAATCGAAGGGTATAGGGGCTGCCTTCCAAAGCTATCCCGACGCCCGTTTGATACATCAGGAATCCGATGATCAGTATGATCCCGCCGACCAGTGCCTGCGCCTTCATCCTCTCACTCCGCGCTGGGAAGTGTCACCCTGCAAAATTTAAACCTTGCTCAAAAGGATAATACTACAGAGGATATGTCATGACCCGATCCTCGCCGCTTCCTCCTTTATCTTCTCAAGAAGATGCAGGGAAAGCTTGGTTCTCCTTTTGAGTTCGTGGATGTTTATGGCTTCTACGTCGTTGACGAGAACCATCCCTGCTTGGGCGAACTGTGTTAGGGCGCGTGGCGAGACGGATTCAAGTATCGTGAGGGGATAGAGGCTCTTCGCTTCGATCATCCGTTCAAGTCCGTTGTTTGGGGGGCAGTTCCATGCGATGAGTCGAATCTTCTTGCAGTTGCAGTATGCCTGCGCGTCCTCAGAGCATTTCGTGTTTGAGACCAACCACACGCTGTCAAAGCTCTCGCACAAACCGAGCTTATTCCCCTCATTCAGATCTAGAAAGCGGGCGTAGGTGTAGAGGGCTTCTTTGAGGCCTGTGAAAATGCCTGGCGCATTGTGGTACTTGCACTCCACCAAAGTCCGGGTCAGACCGTTGTCGGCGGTCTGTTCGGCCACGACGTCGATCTCATGGGTGACGCAGGCGCCCCGTATCTTCCTCCTCAGCTGGGCGACGTACCCGCAGTTCTTCAGTATCTCTGCAAAGTAGGTCTCGAAGGTGAAGCCTGCAGGCCCTAACCGCATGATCGCCTTCTTTAACCCGTATCGGATTGAGGCTTCCCTCTTCACCCTCTCTAACGCCGATCTCACGTGGGCGTAGATCTCTTTGGTTGTGATGCCGCCGTAGAGTGATCGCCGGGCTTCCTCTTCAACCCTTCTCGCCTCCCCTTCGGAGAGACCCGCGTTCACGCAGGATCTGATGACCTTGTTCGGGTCATACTGTTCTGTCTCTCCCGAGGCCTTCTTCACCCAGATCTGTGGCGACGGTTCTCACCTCGGAGTCTTCTCAGCGTTCGAGTATGAACTTCTCAACAGCCAGCTCGGGTGCCCGCACCTCGCCCATGAGCATCTCCACCTTCTCTCCGATCATCATGACCGTTTCAGACTCGAGCGCCTTCAAGGCGTTGGTCAGCTTCGACGACTTCTCGGCGTAGATGGAGAAGATCGTCTCGCCCTTTCTCACAGGGTCGCCGACCTTCTTGTTCAGCAGGATTCCCGCCCCTTTATCTTTTGGAGCGCCTGCACTTCTCGCCATCTCAACGACTCCTTGGTTGTTGATCCACGCTACGGCGCCGCGTTTCTTCGCTGCCACGTTGAAGACGTGCTCTCCGAGAGGGATGTCGTCGGGGGTGACGTCTCTGTCCCCGCCTTGGGCTTCTATGATGTCGCGCAGCTTCTCCTCCGCCTTTCCACTCTTCAACATGTCGACCGCTGTCGCCTTTCCGCCTCCCCCATGGACCATGTCGAGGAGGATGCCTGCGACATCGGTTGCTTTGTCGATGAGGTCGGGGCTCTGCTTCGTCCGCGCGAGGTTCTCAAGCGCCTCCTTCGCCTCGAGGGCGGGGCCGACGCTGTAGCCGATAGGTTGGCTGCCGTAGGTGATGGCGCACCTGATGTTCATCTGGAGGCGTCTCCCGAGCTCGATGAAGTCGCGGGCGAGAAGGTTCGCCTCGTCAAGCGTCTTGATCTTTGCGCCCCAGCCGCAGGGGATGTCGATCACCACGTACTCTGACCCGACCGCCTTCTTCTTGCTGATGATGGAGGGGAGGAGGAGCGGGTCTATGGAGAGGGGGAACTCAACCTTGATGAAGATGTCGTCGGCGGGGGAGAGATCTAGGGTGCCTCCCCACATGATGCAGGCGTTCGTCTTGCCGATGACGCTTCTCATCTCGTCGAGGGAGAGGTTGACAGGCATCAGGCTCTCTGCGCGGTCCGCTGTCCCTGCCGCGGAGGTGATCGCGCGGGAGGAGCTCTTCGGGATCGTGAGGCCGCTTGCGGCGACGATAGGAACCACCAGCAGCGTCGTCTTGTCCCCGGGGACTCCTCCGATGGAGTGTTTGTCCACGACCGGTCTCTTCCCGAAATCGATCCTCTGCCCGGTTTCCACCATGGCCAGTGACAGGTTCGTCGCCTCGTCGAGATCGATCCCGTGGTAGTAGAGCGAGGTCACAAAGGACGCGATCTCGATCTCGCTCAGCTTTCCCTCCACGACGTCTTGAATGATCTCCACGGTCTCCTCGTAGTTCAGCTTTCTGCCCCTAAGCCTGTTCCGCACGTAGGCCAAGGATTGAGGGGGAGAAGCAAGCTCGACGGTCACTGTATCACTCTCACGGATGCCCAGCTTCGCCTTCACCTCCTCAAGAACCCCCAGTTCCCCGTGCCGGATGATCTTGTCAGTGGTGTTGATGATGGCCGTCAGCGTCTTGCCGTCGCACTTCAGCGTCACGCGGCTTTGGCTCCTCGCCCCGATTTCGGCGGCGTCGTCAACGTTCAGGACTGCAATCATCTTGCCTCCGGACTCAAGGTCGATAAGCCTTGCTTTCAGCTCCATCCTAGGGCTCCTCCTCTTCAAATGGCTGGACCGTCTGATACGAGGAGAGCTCTTCGTCTGAGACGGCTCCGAACATCTCCTGAAGGATCCAGAAGGACGCCTGGGGCGGAATGATCCCTTTCTCGGTGACGATCGCGTCGATATACTCGGGGGGTGTGACGTCGAAGGCAGGGTTCCTGACCTTGAGGTCGGGGGGCCGATCTTTCTCCGGCAGTATCTCCTCTCCAGCCCTCTCCTCGATCCATATCAGCTCGCCGATCACCGTCTCAGGGCTGAACTTGAAGCTCTCCGCGGCGACGAGAAACCGCGTCCTCGCCTCGTGGGCTGCAAGCGCCAGCAGCGACGTGCCGATCTTGTTCACGAGAGCGCCGTTCGCCGCGACCGCGTCAGCCCCCACCACAACCTTGTCCACGTCGTTCATGAAGTAGCGCATCGCGCTGTCTACGATCAGCGTCGAGGGAATACCCTCCTTCGCCAGCCACTCTGCGGTCAACCTGCCCTGGAAACGTGGCCGCGTCTCAGTGATGTAGACGTCAAAACGTTTACCCGCCTTGTGCGCATGCCTGAGGATCTCAAAGACCGCCCGGCTGTTGCAGTGAGTCATCACCGTATCTCCGTCCAAAATCCGCCTGGCCCCGATCTCCCCTATCCTCTTCACGGCATCTTTCGAGTTCCGGATAAACTCGTCAGCCTTCTGGGCCAGAGAATCCTTGAACCCATCGACACTCACGTTCTGGTCGCGCAAGACTCGCGCGTGATGCATCAGGTACCTGATACCGTTGGGAAGGGAGACCGCTGTCGGACGCGACTTGAGGAGCCGGTGCGCGGAGCGGTCTAGATCTTCATATAGAGTCCGGAGATCTGACGCTTGCGAGAGGGTGGCCGCTTTTTCGAGAGCCGAGACAGCGTGTCTTGCTATTTCTCCCGCTCCCCTTATCTTCATGCTTTGTATCTGGCGAGTTGCCTCTTCGATAGGGTCCATTTGATCGTCATCCGCCACATGTTCCTGTAGGATAGACTTCTCTGCAATAGGAGTGATGTGAACACCATTAAATACGTTAGCTTCAGAAACCTGGCGTTCCTGCTG
>CAYSNV010000121.1:0-3954 GCA_964432545.1 uncultured Candidatus Bathyarchaeia archaeon
ACAGGCTACATATACAGCGAGATCCCGCCTGCATAAAACCTCCCTCTCCTCTTTTTTCGCATCCTCTATCCTGAGGTAAACATGGTCGATTTCAGACCCTTATCGTCGAGATTCACCAAGACGCCCTTCAGCGCTCCCTGCTGATACTCGCTTCCCGGGTTTACGCAGAGCGTGCGGCCGACCTTCCGCGTCCCTTTGGACTCGTGGATGTGACCGTGGAGGCCGACAAGCGGCTGATACTTCTCGATCACGGACCTGACCGCCTTGCTACCCACGGGAATCATGTTGACCTCCCCCGCCTTCACCACCTGCTTGAGGTTCTCATCCAGCTGTGGGGCGCTGTCGATCCCGGTATCGTAGGGCGGGCAGTGGAGGTTGAAGATGCAGCTCTTCACGTCCTTCACCTGCGACGCCATGGCCTCGATCCTCTTCTCCAGAGCCTCCTCACTCTCCTCCCGAGGGGTGTCCCATGGTGTCGGATTGCTCCATCCTGTACTGATCATCTCGTGGGCGCCGTCCAAGTCGATGATCTTTCCCTCCGGGTTGATGATGTAGTCGGACCGCTTGAGCACCTTGTCGATCTCGAACCGATCATCGTTTCCGGGGAGAACGTAGCATTGGATCTCAGACCCCTTCAGATTCAGCTCGATAAGGGAGACCCACTCCTTCATCCTCTTGACCATCATCTCGGTGAAGAGGCGATCCACTCTCTTCGGATCCTTCTGGTACGCCTGCAACTCCTCCTCACCGACTCGGAGCGGATAGAAGCCCAAGTTGTTGATTCTGCTTTCGAGAGCTTTCACCTCGTCAGCTTTGACGACGTGTGTCTCTCCGAAGAAGGTGGACTCAAACGTATCGTCCTGTCTCTCCACGACCGGAACGATCGCCTTGCCGGTCAGATCACCATCCAGAATAACGATGTTCGCCTTGTAAAACTTCCCGGCGTTCACGAACTTGCGGAATATCACGTCGGAGCCGTGCACATCGGTGGTGTAGAATATTCTCGTCATCAAACTAGGTGATCCCCCTTAAACTCCACCAAACCTCGCTTCGTCTAGAAAGATGCGGGTCTATATAAGCGATTAAGCCGTGTAGGAGACCCGGTGGTCTCCGGAGGCGTGAGATATGCTGCGTTTAAGTTTATCTACAATCAAGTCTAATTGAGGAGAGAAGACGTGCGCGGTGATGGGGACAGAATGTACGCGGAGAGACTGAGATGCACCAAGTGCGGAAGAGAGTACGACTTAAAGAGACTGTTCACCTGCGACTGCGGCGGCGTGCTGACAGTGGAGTACGACTTCGGCTCCCTCATGAAGGATGTCGAGAAAAGGGGATTCGGGAAAGGGCCAACCCTCATCTCACGTTATCACTGGCTTCTCCCCGTTTCCAACCCCAAGAAAGCACAATCCCTAGGCGAGGGGGGAACGCCGCTGCTCAAGTGCCGAAGGCTCTCAGAGAGAATGGGGCTGAAAGAACTGTACATCAAGGATGACAGCAGGAACCCTTCAGGCTCATTCAAAGACAGAGCGATCTCCGTCGGCACCTCCATCGCTGTCGAGGAGAAGGTGAACACCGTGATCACCGCCTCAACAGGGAACGCGGCGACAGCCTTGTCCGCGTACTCTGCGAGAGCAGGGTTGCGGTGCATCGTCTTGATCCCTGCCACCGCAAGTGCAGCGAAACTAGCTCAAGCAGCGACTTACGGCGCACAGATAGTCCCCGTGAAAGGAACCGTCGGCGACGCCCTAAATCTTCTTAGAAGCGCCTATGAGAGGTGGGGCTGGCCACCCATGCCTACATCGGCAGCCTACAACCCACGCCAGACCGAAGGGGCAAAGACATGCGCCTATGAGATCTGCGAACAGCTGGACTGGAAAGCCCCGGACTGCGTCGTCGTCTCTGTGGGTGGAGGAGACAACCTTTTCGCCTTGTGGAAAGGGTTCAATGACCTGCGAAGACTCGGTTTCACGAGAGGTCTACCCCGCATGATCGGCGTGCAAGCCTCTGGCTGCGCTCCCATAGTCGAAGCGTACAAGAAAAACCTGAGCCGGATAAACGCTGTGAGCGATCCTCAAACCGTCGCTTCCGGAATCAGGGTTGGCTACCCTCCTACAGGGTATCCGGCTTTGCAGGCGATCAAAGAGTCGAAAGGAGGGGCGGTCAGCGTTGACGATGAGCGTACCTTGAAGTATCAACGGATACTCGCGCAGAGTGAAGGAGTCTTCGGGGAACCCTCCGGAACCATAGCAGTCGCCGCCTTGGAACAGCTTAAAGAGGACGAACTCATCAACCCCGACGACATCATCGTGTGCGATAACACCGGTTATGGGTTAAAGGAGTTTGAGGCTCTCACGAAGCTGTGGGAGATGCCGGAAGCTGTTGAGCCGACGATCGAGGCAGTAGCGAGAAGACTGGGCAAAGCCGTTTAGACATCTACTGAAGAAGCTTGACAGCCCTCTCGATTCTTGTCAGAGCCTCTTTGATGTTCTCGATCGACGTCGCATAGGAGAGGCGCAGATGCCCCTCCCCCACCTTCGCTCCGAATGAGACGCCGGGAACGGTGGCCACGCCGGCTTTTTCTATGAGATACTTCGCGAAGTCGAAGGAGGAGCGGCCAAAGCTCTTAATGTTGGGGAAGACGTAGAAGGCGCCATCCGGCTTGACGCACGTGATGCCCTGTATCACGTTGAGGCCTTCGACGATTACCTCTCGCCTCTTTGCGTATTCGTTGAGCATCTCGCCGACAGACTGCTGGGGACCTTTTAGAGCCACGATCCCCGCCCTCTGGGTCATCGCGGGGGCGCAGCTGTTGACCGCAAGGTTGAGCTTCATCATCTCGCCGATGATCTCCTCTCGGCCGACAGCGTACCCCAGCCGCCACCCTGTCATCGCGTAGGTCTTAGAGAAGGCGTTCACGGTCACAGTTCTATCCTCCATCCTTGGCAAGGTGGCGAAGCTGCGATGTTTGCCCTCAAACTGGATCTTCTCGTAAACTTCATCTGAAATAACGACTAAGTCGTGTTCCTCAACCACCCTTGCGAGATTTTCCATGTCGTCCTTGGAGAGGACGGCTCCCGTCGGGTTATTGGGAGAATTGATAATGATTGCTTTGGACCTTTTAGTTACAAGTTTCTCCAGCTCTGTAAAGTCAGGTTTGAAACCTCTTTCCTCGGGCGTGGGGTAATAGATGGGGACGGCACCTGCCAGCAGTATCTGGCCCGAATATTGAGGCCACCCGGGGTCAGGAACCAGAACCTCATCGCTAGGATCCGTCAGGACGTTTATCGCCAAGTTGATGGCGGTACTAGCCCCAACCGTCACAACAACCCCCTTCTCAGGATCCACCGAAATCCCATTATCTCTTTTTACCTTCTCCGCAATCGCCTGCCTCAGCTCGATCAGGCCTGCGCTCGAAGTGTAGTGCGTGTAGCCGGAACGGAGCGCTTCCCTCATCGCTTCTTTGATGTGCTCGGGAGTGTCAAAGTCAGGCTCCCCAATCTCCAGCCTCACTACGTCCTTCATTTTCTGGGCAATTTCGAAGATCACTCTGATACCGGAAACAGGAACAGCTCCGGTTCTTCTAGACAAGAAGTCTCTCATCACAGCCACCGAAACCCAAACAAGCTCTAACCAAGCGGACTTTATTTAAGATTAACGAAGAAGAGAAAACACCTGGTGTAGACGATTTAAGTATCAGATTAGGCCTCTTGATTCACGCGGTTGACTTGCATGATAGACCCGACAAAGATCTTTGACGAGTATGCTGCGGGCTACCATCACTTAGATGTGGACAGGGTTATAGACCCCTTCAGCGAGGATGCTGTGTTCAAAGAGCCCCGTTTCCCTCCCATCAGGGGAAAAGGCGCCGTCAGGGAGTTTCTCCGATCCAAGTATGGGAAACTGGTGAAGGGCACGTACAAGATTACGAAGCTGTCTACATGCGTTGAAGGAAGG
>CAYSNV010000122.1:0-1982 GCA_964432545.1 uncultured Candidatus Bathyarchaeia archaeon
GTGCGGGGGCGGGGCGAGTTTGCGAGTCTGGATGAGATGGTGGAGTTTCAGAAGCGGGCGGTGGGGGATGACCGCTACCGGGTGGTGGACTTGGTGGTGGCGTACCTGAAGGAGAAAGGCGGGACTTATGGGAGCCTTACCGCGCGGTATGGGCAGATCCGCAGCCTCTTCCTTCACAGCCGGGCCGAGCTACCGAAGATCCCGGTGCGGTTTGAGCCGACGCGGGACGAGACGGTGGGGAGGCTGGGCGAGGAGATGCTACGGGTGCTGGTGAAAGCGTCAGGCCTGCGCGGCCAGGCGGTCTACCTCACCCTCTTCCAGGGGCTGATGGATCGGATGCGATTTCTCGCCTTTTTCAACCCGCTAGGGTGGGAGCTAGCTGAGCATCTCCGGGAGAAAGGGACCGCCGTCCCTTTCAGGATTGACTTTCTAAGAGGGAGGAAGAGGAACGCGCGGAGCTTCAACAGTTGGGTCGGCCACGACGCCCTCGAGGCGGTCCAAACATACTTTGAAAGGGAACGGGGCTGGCCGAAGAAAGGGGAGACGGCAATCCTCGACCAAGACAAGCGGCCCCTCACCAAGGATGCGCTCTACCAAGAACACTTCCGCCGTTTGGTGAAGCTTGGCTACTACAAGAGAAACGGCGACATGTCCTCGCGGTCTGGCTGCGGCCTCCACGAGCTGCGGGACTTAGCGCGATCACTGCTGGAGAAGGCGAAGGGCGAGGGCTTCAACACCAACTCGGCCGAGTTCTGGATGGGGCACAAGGTGGACCCCTATTTCTACAACAAGGTCTGGAAGCTCGACCCTGACTACAATCTGGCACAATATCGCATCGCTGAGAAATACCTCAACATCATCTCAGGAGCGGGATCCACCCCGCAACCCGAGAATATGAGGGAGTCCATCCTCCAAACCCTCAGAAGCCCGGAAGGGGTAGAGATCCTCCAAGAGCTCCTCGCCACGCAGATGAAAAGCCGCATCGCACCACTCCGTGACAGGCCCCCTTCTAGCTCGCCACAAAACTGAAGAGGAAATCGGTTTAATGGAACTAGGATGAGAATGTGACAGGGTTAGACTTGGAGATCTTGGTAAAACAAGCGACAAAGAAGATTTACTATCAGCTTCTTGCCCGATTTATCAAGGTAAAGCTGAGAGCAGCATCTCAAAGCTGTAGAAGTATCGAAGATTACGTAGATCTCGCATACGATTTCGAAGTAAGGGTTAACCTAAGAGGATCTATCACAGGTATATCACCCTTGCAGATTAAGGAAGAGACGAAAGGACTATTGACGATCTTAGGAAGACTTATGGTGAAGAATATTCTGGAAATCGGTACAGCGCTTGGAGGCACCCTTTTCCTCTTCTCAAAAATTGGTGCTGATCACGGAAAGATTATTAGCATCGATCTGCCAGGCGGCCGTTTCGGCGCGGGGTATCCAGAATGGAGAATGTCTTTCTACAAATCGTTTGCACATAAGAATCAGAAGATATACCTGCTACGAGTGGATTCTCATGATATTTCTACTGTCCGTAAGGTTAAGGACATCCTAGGCGGTGAAGAACTGGATTTCCTCTTCATTGACGGTGATCATGCATACGAAGGTGTAAGAAAGGATTTTGAAACGTATGGGAGGCTGGTGAGAAAAGGAGGAGTGATCGCCCTTCACGACATCGCACCTCACCCTCCCGAGACAGGATGCGAAGTTCACAAGTTCTGGCGCGAAATCAAGAACCGTTACATGCACGTCGAGATAGTTAAGGACTGGAATCAGGGGTGGGCTGGAATAGGCGTCCTCTTCACGTGAAGGAGTCTGTCAGACCATGAATATTCCCGTACTTGAGTTTTTCATTGAGAATGTGAAGGATGAGGAGGTCTTCGGCAAGAGAGTTCTTGAGGTAGGCAGCAAGTACGTAAATGGGAGCGTGAGGCCGTTCATCGAACGCCTTCGACCCAGAGAATATATCGCGATTGACATTTC
>CAYSNV010000122.1:1992-3951 GCA_964432545.1 uncultured Candidatus Bathyarchaeia archaeon
GTATGTCGATGTAGTCTTGCCGGCTGAGAAAGTTGTTGACTATTTTGGGGCAGAGAGTTTCGATGTCGTAATCTCGACGGAGCTGCTTGAACATATCCGCGACTGGAGGGCTGCAGTCACCAACATGAAAAGAGCATTGAAGAGCGGCGGCCTCATGTACATCACGACCCGCTCCTACGGATTCCCGTATCACGCTTACCCTCACGATTTCTGGAGATACGAGCCCGGAGACATCCAAAGAATATTTGCAGATTTTGAGAATCTCACGGTTGTAAGAGATCGGATGATGCCGGGCGTATTTCTCAAAGCATTAAAGCCTAAGAACCGCGGTGAAATAGACCTTTCCGACATAGACTTGTACTCGATCGTACTTGGAAAAAAAACCGCGCTTATTCCCGAACTAAAAGATGCCCCGCTTTTGAGAAGAATGAAACTCCGTACCTTGAAGCCTGACAGTCGATTAGATAAGATGCGCCGAATATTCCTGCTTCTTCGAGATCTAGTGTCAGCCGACCACTAACTCACTAAAAGGGGGAAATCTACTCGAACGCGGCCTCCCAAGTCAGCTTCAGACTGTAGTCACTGGTTTTGCTGATACTTGGCGAGATGCTGGCGATGGCGAACATGTTCCCGGCGCTGGCGGCGGTGAAGAGGCCTGCCTCTGCAATCGTACCGTTACCCTCGTCCGTGTTCCATGTGGTCTCGAAGACGACCTTGTTCGCGTTTGCCCCCGCGCCGGTGGACACTGTGCCTGTCGTGGTTTTCCTGGAGAGTTCCGTGGTTAGAGCTGTTGCTGTCTCTCCACCGGCGGCCCCTGTTCCGATCGCCATGTGGGTGACGTAACCCTTCGTGGACGTGTCACCCTTTAATAGGTAAGCCAGCATCGCCTCGCCTGTATCGGTGAGTGTGGTTGTGACCGTCATCTACTCTTTCACCTCCTCGCCTTGAACGGTTTTAACCTCTGCTTCCACTCGCTTGACGACTTTACCATCTTTGTCGATCAGCTCGACAAAGCATCTCACCTTAGGTTTCACTTTTGATTCAGCGGTCAAAGAGATCACCCTGACGAGTAGGAGTAGATGTCGCCGCCCCACACATCATTCAGGAATTGGCAGGTTAGCTCGAAGTTCACGCCATCCGGCGCCACTTGAAGATCATAGTAGGGCGGCCTGTCGGCCAGCGAAGAGATGTCGATCGAGGCTGATCCTCCCGTCGCCGTCCCGCTCGTCGCCACGACCGTGGGCCCTGATTTGCGGATGCGGAACTTCGCCCCGGCGGGGAGGTTGTTCATCGTGATCGTCTGGCTTTTGTAGGCAGCGTAATCGTCGATTCTGCCGTCTATCGTGTCACCTGAGAGCCTGCAGAATCCCATGATGCCAAGATAAACAGTTGCATTAGCCAGTCCGCTGATGGTTCTGGTATATTTTAGACTCTCATCACCGTAGCATAGTGCTTGCCCGGAGCTGCGAGTGAATACCAGCTTGTACCTGTGGAATGAAGTGTCTGTGGCGCCCGCGGCCGAATAATCCTCCGTGTATGTTCCGCCGCTTTTCTGTGATACGCGCCACTGCTTGTCGTAAGTGGGGCTCGTCCAGATGGTCCAGGAGAAGAAGACCCAATTATTCGTGTCCTTTCTGATGAGTATTCCGCATTGTGCGTTACTGGCACTTGCCTTTCTCACTTTCGCTTCGAGAATAAAATCTTGTGCGAAAGTAGTGTTGTAGAGAAGCCGCGTGTTCACAGAATCACCCTCGCCGCCTGTCCCGCTTGACGTGCCGCTCAGTTTCATCTCCTGACCGGTTTCATTAAGGTAGATGGCCAAGTTCTCGTACTCGGTCCAGCCCGTGATCGCGTTATCGTTAAAATTGTCGAACATGAGCTTGCCGTAGGTGGTCCGCTGGAGCCGCTTGTAAGTCGTGGTTTGATTCGTTGCGGGAAGCGTCTGCGCTTCGAGAGTTT